>NZ_JCANTN010000005.1:0-97059 GCF_059568515.1 Soehngenia saccharolytica DSM 12858
AAGGCCCTATATCCACAGTGGCTGTCAAGTAGATCGTGGAATAAGTTGGCCTGACCCGCAAAGCCTTGCTACTTATGCCGCGAAAGCTACTTGACTGCCGACCTTACAAACACGCTTTTGTTTATGCCGGTGGGTGGCTCCATAGGCTTTACCCTAATTTTATCACCCACCCGGCCTTAACTATAACTTAGCGAAAAAACTCACTTTTCCATCTTATCTTACTTTCATGATTTTTCTCTTGTCGTTATTTCTAACTCGTTACTTAAAAAGCAAAATTATATCTCGAAGGTGACATTTTCATAGAATAAAATCATGATTTTTTAGGTGACATTTTCACAGGTTATTGACATAATATTTGATTTAAAAAAATGCAAAATTTATTTAAACTTATATTTATTTAGGCATTAATTGCGATTGCGTTACCTAAAGCAATTGAATTTAACTTAGTTCTGTTATCATCAGCTCTTGATGTAAGTACAATAGGCACTTTTGCGCCTACTATTATACCGGCAGATTCACCTTTTGCTAAATAAGTTATTGCCTTTCCAATACCATTCCCCATCTCAATATTTGGAACTAATAAAACATCAGCATCTCCTCCAACTGTGCTTTCTATACCCTTTATATCACATGCGGATTTTGAAACTGCTAAATCCAATGCAAATGGTCCATCTACAATTATGTCTTGGTCAAATTTCCCTTCTAAATAGATTTCTTTTAATTTAGCTGCATCCATTGTTGCTGGCATCTTTGGATCGACTTTCTCTTTGGCTGCTAATACGGCTACTTTGATCTCCTCTAAGCCTAACGCTCTCGCTACTATTGCAGCATTGTTTATAATATTTATTTTTTCTTCTAAATTTGGCTGTAAATTCATACCCCCATCTGTTAGAAACAAAAGTTTATGATAGGTATCTACTTGGTAAATCATTACATGACTTAATAAATCAAATTTTCTTATTCCCCATTTTTTATTCAATACTGCTTTTAATAATATCGATGTGTCCACTAGCCCTTTCATCAAAAAATCAGCTTCACCACTATGTGCTAATTTTACTCCAATTTCACTCGCCTTACTTAGATCTTTTTCTTCTATAAATTCAAATTCCGATATATCTAAACCATTACTTATTGATATCTCATGAGTTTTTTCTTTGTCCCCTATTAATATTGGCGTAGTAAGACCCATATTATAGCTTTCTATAGCAGCTTCCAGTACTTCATGGTCATGGCACGCAACAACTGCCATCTTTTTAGATTTCCCTTTTAACTTGTAGAGCTCATCCATAGTTTTTATCAATTTTTAAGCCTCCTCATTATTATTTGAAACAAAATTCTCTAAAGCATCTAGTTGATTAAGTATATTCTCGTCAGATGGATTAAGTTCATTTGCTAATTTTATGTCATTGTACCCTTTCATTATTTCCCCAAGGTTTAAATATCCTAATCCCCTATTGAAATAGAGTCTATAATCGTCATCAGATATTTTTATACCTTCTGTAAAAACTTCTATTGCTTTTTTTATCTCACCTTCATTAAAATACAATATGCCCAGTTCATTGTAAATGTCTGAATATTCTTTGTTTTTGTCTAATGCTGCTATTAAAAAATTTTTAGCTAATTCTAAATCTCCAAATCCGCTATAAGCTATTCCCAACAGATAATCTACATAAAAGTCATCTTTACCTTTACCAACAAGTTTTTGTAATTCATCTATAGCTTGCCCATAGTTCATATTCTCTATCTGCCATTTTGCTAATTCTATTGCATAGTCTTTCTCTATCTTATCTAATTCGAATCTTATTTCATTTTTACTATTTTCATCAACATCTAATATAAGAGCTTTTTCCCAAGTTAATTTAGCTTTGATAAACTCATTGAAATGTTTATAGTAATAACCCAATTTATAATATGCAGGATAATAGTTATTATCTTCTTCTATTATTTTTTCTAAAATATTTTTAGACTCTATTATAAACTTATTTCCTTCCTCAATTTCCTCTTTTTCTATCAATTCTTTTCCGATCGCTTCTATAGATAAAGCGTAATAAAACTTATAATCATAATTTGGTGAAATCATGGATAAAGTTCTAAAATATAATGCACTTAATTCATACGATCTATTCTCAAAATGTGATAAACCTTCTTTGAATATATATTTAGTAGAAATCTCCAATATTGATTTCAGAAAATCTATATAGTATTTATTATATCTAAATTCAGTATCTGCACCTATTATATATACCATTCCTTCAATTATTCTCTCCAATGGAATGCTATCTAACATTTTTTCATTTTTTATATCCTCGATAAACTTGTCTGTAACTATTGGCAAAGGTATGCTACTGTCTATGTTTAGTCCTGTTACTCCAATACTTTTGCCTTCTTTTAGTTGAATAAATGAAACTTGTTTAGTATATTTAAGAAATAAATTGTCTATTTCATTCATTGTTTTTACCTCCTAGAATTTATTCATAAACTGTCTTTTTCTTCTAGTCGATGTACTTAACAGTTTGAATAAATGTCCCCTATAAATCATAACAAACGATAGGCACACACTAAACAAAAGAATTCTTAGCATAAATGGCATAAGTTGCGAAATACTCAATGTGAATAATGTTTTGTTGGTAACCTTAAATATAAAAAACAACAGTACACCAAATAACAAATTTGGGATGAACCAATTTATAAAATTCTCTTTAATAAATTCTATGCAATATAGAATTGAATCTCTAGAATCATAAGTCTTTAAATATATAGTTTCAGGCAATGGGTTAAGTATGATTACAATAAATAGTTGGAAAATCAAACTAAGCACATAGCCTAGACTCCCTATGATGTTTAATACTGATGATAAAATGAAGTTTACGATAAAAAAGATAAATAAAATTCCATAAACTTTCCATAAATAGTAATTTAATCCTTCAACTACGTCCTTCCATCTAAACCTATTGTACTGAACAATATTATTCAATACAAACAAAAAGCTTGAAATAATTGCCGCTTCTATAATAGCCATCAATATACCAGAAATAATGCTTAAGGCGCCGCTAAATACTCTTGATACAAATAAAGTAATTATCTGACTAATAATTGCATAAACCACTACAATCAAAAGTGCCTCCCAGTGGTTTTTAATTGAGTTTATAGTTTTACTAAAAGTTTGTTTGTTCACACTCATTAAATCCTTTATCAATTCCATCTGCACATCTCCTCATATATTTTTGTTATGTCTAAAACGTTCGCTTTATTTATTGCTCCTTTTTTATTATACTCGAAAAGAATAATTTTTTCGTCTTGATTGTATGCTTCTCTTGGATTTTTTATTATTTCTAAAATATCGTAATTAAACTTGCATATGCTTACATCTTTTATGATCTCCTTAGTTGGCAACTCAGAACTATGATATGTCATTTTACTAATAACATTAGTGTCCTTTAATATAGAATGAATTTCGTCGGGTTTTATTTTTGTTGATTGCAAAAATTCAGGTAAATTATTGTCCACTTTTGAATACAAGTAATCATATTTCATTATTTCCAACAGCAATTCGTACTCATCATAATTCTTATACTTATAATAATCATTTAAATAAGAATACAATGATTTTCTACTATGAGATACATTAAAAAAATCTACAGAATACAAATATTTAGAAAAATCTTCAAAAAACTCAAATGGCCTATTAAATTTAACTTTTATTAAAAATTCAATAGAATTTCTAAAATAACCTTCATTATAATATTTTTCTACAACATCTTCTATAAATTTTAGCTTTACTATATCAAAATATGATATGTAGTTATTGTACATTATCTCGTAAGGTGGCTTGTCCAAGTAAACATATCCATGTTTTTCCTGATCCAATCTTAGTTTTGACCCTTTTAACAATTTTAGAAACCCAAGCTGAAGTTTGTCAGGATACATATAGTATAAATCATCAAATGATTTTGAGAAAGTGTCATAGTCTTCATAAGGCAATCCAATTATTAAATCTAAATGCTGGTGAATATTTCCTAGTTCCTTAATCATTAATGAAACTTTTTTTACCTTCTCGTAATCTTCATTTCTGCTGATTTCCATTAATGTTTTCTCGTTAGTAGACTGTACTCCTATTTCAAATTGGAACAAACCTTCTTTTACTCTCTTTAAATATTCTATTTGATTTTTATCAAGAAGTCTTGCAGTTAATTCAAAATGAAAATTTGTATTATCTGGATTTAACTGAATTATATGATCAAGTATTTCCTTTGCAAATTTCTTATTAGCATTGAATGTTCTATCTACGAATTTTATTTGTTTTACATCTTTCCCAACCAAATAATCAATATCTTCTAAAACTCTACTGACAGAGAAATATCTAACTTTTTGCCCTGACGATAGGCAAAAATCACAATTAAAAGGGCATCCTCTAGAAGCCTCGTAGTATACTATTTTCCCAGAGAAATCTTCTTCGCACCCTATATAAGGAGATGGAATAGAATCTAGATTCTCGATTGGCATTCTTTTTCTGTTTTGAATAATGTGTCCATTGTCTCTAAATACCAATCCATCTATGTTATATGGATTTATTCCTAGCAATAGCTCCTTAAATGTTTCTTCCCCTTCTTCACATACGATATAGTCAATAAAAGCATTTTTTTCCATCAATTGTTTGCTATCGAAGGATACTTCTGGACCACCTAATAATATTTTCATATTTGGGTTTACTATTTTTAGCCTTTCACAAACATCAAGTGTTTCTCCTAAATTCCAAATGTATGTAGAAAATCCAACCATATCTGGATTCAAGACAAATATTCTCCTTGCTATTTCTTCAGTTGTTTGATTAATCGTGAATTCAATAATATCAATCTTAGTAATGTCTTCTACATATTTCTTTAAATATCGTATGGCGAGATTTGTGTGAATAAATTTTGAGTTAAGTGTTGTTAATAATATAGACATATTGCACCTCAATAATATTTTAATAACCGATTAAATTCTATTCTTTTGTTGAATAATTACAATAAAAGATATATTATAATAAATATAAAATTATGAAAGGGGACAAATAATGAAACAAATTGAGTTTGACAAAATATCAATTCAAGAGATCTCCAAAGATGATATGTTGTTGATTCTTGAAGCACTAAAATATACTGGAGAAAGCACTCATATACAAGATTTTTTAAATCTAAGAAGTCATATATTAAATCAATTAGCCACATTATCAGAATCTAGCCCTCAAGAGTTTTTAGATTATTTAATGGAAGAGACCTTATCTAATTAGATAAGGTCTACATCTTATTAGGAGCTTCAATTCCAAGTAACGACAATCCAGTTTTTATGACTGTTTTTACTGCATAAACAAGCGATAATCTTGTTTGCTTTAACTTCTCATCTTCAACGATAATCGAAGTAGAATTATAATATTTATTAAATAATTTAGCTAGTTCCAATATATGTCTTGTTATAAAATATGGTTCGTTTTTCTCCATTGCGTCAACAACTACTTCAGGGAATCCATAAATATTTCTAATTATATTAGTTTCTTCTTCTTTCGTTAGATCTATATATGATATTTCATACGATTCATCATATCCGCCTTTCTCTAGCAAAGAATTTGCTCTCGCATGAGTGTATTGAACATATGGACCCGTTTCACCTTCAAAGCTTAAAGTTCTTTCCCAGCTAAAAGTATAATCTTTTATTCTTTGATTAAACAGTTCTTGGAACACAACAGCTCCTATCCCCACTTGTTTAGCCACTTCTTCTTTGTTTGGAAGATTAGGATTTCTTTCTTCAATTATTTCTTTAGTTCGTTCTATAGCAGTGTTCAATACGTCTTCTAAAAATACTACTCTACCCTTGCGAGTTGATAAAGTTCCTTCTTCTAGGCTTACCATCCCAAAAGGAACATGTATGCAATCATTAGCCCATTCATACCCCATAAGTTCAAGTATCTTTATCCACGCTTTAAAATGCAGGTTTTGCTGTGATGCAACTACGTATATGTTCTTATAAAAATCATAGTGTTCTTTTCTATATATTGCTGCGGCAATATCCCTAGTAGTATATAATGTGGATCCATCTTTTTTCATTATCAATGCAGGTGGCATTCCATAAGGCTCTAAATCAACTATTAACGCCCCTTCTGATTCTTTCAGCAGCCCTTTTGATTTCATTTCTTCAACAACTGCGGGCATTTTATCAGAGTAAAAGCTTTCGCCTGCATATGAGTCAAATTTAATATTTAAAAGATCATATACTTTATGAAACTCTTTTAAACTTATGTCTCTAATCCATTGCCATAAATTCAAAGCTTCCTCATCTTTATCTTCAAGTTTTTTAAACCATTGTCTTGCTTCATCCATTAATTCAGGATTGGTTTCTGCTTCAGAGTTGAATCTAACATACAATTTAAGCAATTCTCTTATTGGGTCTTTCTCAATTACATCTTTGTCGCCCCATCTTTTATATGCAGATATAAGCATTCCAAATTGTGTGCCATAATCACCTAAATGATTAATAGTTACTACATCAAATCCCAGAAATTTATATATTTTTGAAAGTGAATTCCCTATTACAGTTGATCTTATATGACCTATATGGAATGGTTTCGCAATATTAGGAGATGAAAATTCAACTATAACCTTTTTACCTTCTCCTAAATTAGATGACCCATATTTTTCTTTCTTCTCTTTTATTTCCCGTATGACTTCAGAAGCTAGCTTTTCTTTGTTAATAAAAAAGTTCAAATATGGTCCGACAGCTTCTATTCTTTCAAAATTATCATCATAAGATAATTTATCCTCTAATTCTTTTGCAATTATATTTGGTGCCTTTTTATACTCTTTTGCTAGTTTAAATACAGGAAAAGCAAAATCCCCCATATCATAAGATGGTGGTATTTCTATTAATTTATCAATTTCTTCACTACTTAAGCTATCTATATTCTGTTTAAGCAAGCTAACAAGATTTTCTTTAAAATCTATCAAATAAATCCCTCCTCGTGATATTTACTAAAGTTATAATATCAATATATATCAATATTTCTCTAATTACAATGATTATTTAAGTTTTACCACTGTAACTCCGTCTCCACCTTCGTTAAATTCTCCATACCTAATGCTTTCAACATGTTTATTTCTGTTTAAATAAGATCTTACTCCTTCTCTAAGTGCGCCTGTACCTTTCCCATGAATTATATAAACTTCATCAAGCCCAGCCAGATAAGCATCATCTAAATACTTATCTATTTCCATAATAGCATTTTCTATGTCGTATCCTCTTAAATCTAATTCTTTTTTTATATGTTTAGATTTAGTTAAAGTTCTCTTGTTTAGTTTTTTTTGAAATTTTTGTTCGCTTATTATATCTTCATCAGTGCTTGATAACTCTGATATATTTACACTAATTTTCATAATCCCAACTTGTACATCTAAGTTTCCCTTTTCATCAGGAAGAGTTAAAACAGTACCGGTTTGGTTAATATTATTTACTTTAACAGTCTGTCCAATTTTAATTTTTTTTATTGGTTTGTTTCGTTGTACTTGTTTATTTGCTTCGTTTATTTGTTGCTCGATGTTGCTTATACTTGCAGATAAATCTTTTTTCACTTCTCTAATTTTATTTTGCTTTTCTCGATCTAATTCAAA
This sequence comes from Soehngenia saccharolytica DSM 12858, assembly GCF_059568515.1. NCBI lineage: Bacteria > Bacillati > Bacillota > Tissierellia > Tissierellales > Tissierellaceae > Soehngenia > Soehngenia saccharolytica. The sequence goes on from NZ_JCANTN010000005.1 coordinate 7,641, forward strand.
GAAAATTTCTCTTATTTCCTTTACTACATCATCAGCTTGTCTATTTGCATCGGCTAAGATTTTCAAAGCACTTTGCTTAGCCTCGATGAGAATATTTTCTCTTTCCTCGAGCATCTTTTTTCTTTCTAATTCTAATTCTTTTTCTAGCTTTTTCAAAGTTGACTTCAGATTTTCAATCTCCAATTTATCAGATTCAATAATTTTTCTATCTCTGTCAATTGATTTTAAAACTTCTTCAAATTCTATATTTTCTTTTGACATTAACTCTTTTGCATTTTCAATAATATTATCAGGCAATCCAAGCCTTTTAGAAATCTCAAATGCATTTGATTTTCCTGGTAGTCCTATAAGTAGTTTGTATGTTGGGCTTAAAGTCTCAACATCAAATTCCATAGAAGCGTTTTTTACTTTTTCAGTGGTCAACGCATATATCTTTAATTGGCTATAATGGGTAGTTGCAATTGTTCTAATATCTTTACTCCTTAACTCATTTAATATAGCCATAGCTAAAGCAGCGCCTTCAACAGGATCTGTTCCTGCACCAAGTTCATCAAATAAAACAAGTGAGTTTTCATTTACTTCATTTAATATTTGTATAATATTTTTCATATGAGATGAAAAAGTTGATAAGCTTTGTTCAATGCTCTGTTCATCTCCAATATCTGCAGCAATATAATTAAATACTGCCAAATTGGATCCTTCATTTGCTGGTATGAAAAGCCCTGATTGTCCCATTAACGTAAGCAATCCAACAGTTTTTAAAGTTACAGTTTTCCCACCTGTATTAGGCCCTGTAATGACTAGAGTGTTAAATTCATCTCCTATATATATATCAATAGGAACTACGTTGCCTTCCAATAAAGGATGTCTAGCTTTTTTGAAATTCAAATATCCATTGTTATTTAATTCTGGTTTTGATGCATTTAAATCAATGGCCAATTTTGCTTTCGCAAAAATAAAATCTAAATGTGCAATCGCCTGTTGATTTGTTTTAATTGACTCCACATTTTGTGATACAAATTGAGATATTTCCATGAGAATTCGCTCGATTTCTTTTTGTTCCTCAATTTCCAACTCCCTTATTTCATTATTTAGCTCTACTACAGCTAGAGGCTCAATAAAAGTAGTTGCTCCACTAGAAGAAACATCATGGACGATTCCTGCTACATTTGATTTGTTTTCAGCTTTTACAGGTATTACATATCTGCCATCTCTCATTGTTACAATATTGTCTTGCAAATATTTCTTATTTGAGAGACTATTAAGAATGCTGTTAAGTTTATCCTTTATGCTATCGTTTTTTACTCTAATTTTTCTTCTTATATCTCTAAGTTTACCACTTGCATTATCCGATATTTCATCTTCGCTTAAAATTGCATTGTCTATTATGTCTTCAATGCTTTTTAATATTACTGTTTTATTTGCTATTTCTTCAAGTATATTGAATTCAGTCTGAAGATTTTCTTTTTGTGACAGAATATACGTCTTTAACTCTCTCGATACTTTTAATACTATAGATATTTGTATAAGCCCATATGGAGATATAAACCCTCCAATCGATGACCTTTTTAAATAATCATCAACTTGTTCAATTTCTGACAAAGGCGGCCTACCAGCTCTCAATATCATTTTATATGCTTCTTCAGTTTCATCCAGCATTTTTTGAATTTTAACTATTTCTGTATTTGGAAATAAATTATCAACTAAGTTCTTAGCTAAAAAAGTTGTACATTGTTCTTTTAGCCTGTCCTTTATTTTCTCGTATTCTAGTACTCTCAAGCTCTTTTCATTCAAATGATCCACCCCTACAATATACCTCTATTTATATGCCCTTTAGTTATTTGTTGTTTCTTTTTGAAATCTTCTAAAAAACCACTTACTTCTCTATTTGTGATTTTCCCATTCAAAAATTCATAATAAACATCAACGATTCTTTCTATGTTTTCCTCAAATGTAAAATCCAGTCTAAACCAGTCTATCCCAGTTTTGTTAAGCTCATCTAGTTCTTCTAATATCATTAAAGGCATAGAATTATAAATGACACTGTATCCATTCTTCTTTTCTACACGAAAGCTATACCCTTTTTCATCTTTTAAGTAATAGCCATTTCTATATTTACAATTACTACAATTTTTTTCATCTAAGCATCCTTTAATTGAAGCGAATGGACAGTTTTTAGCTACCATTGAAGGTAAATAGCCATAAATTACATAACTTAAATCCCCTCTGGCTTTATTTGTAATATTTTTTATCTGGTGTAAATTAAGTTCTGGTGACAGCACTGCGGTTTCAATGCCTTTGTCAAACAAGAAATTTGCAGAATAAGAATTAAAAACGTTTAATCCTATATCAGCTATTATTTTTTTATCAAAATTTCTAAGAACATTGTAAACCATTCCTAAATTTGATACTGCGACTCCATCTAATAAATCATAATATTTCTTTATTGCTTTATTGATATTTTCAATTTCTTCATCATATAATATTACGTCTGTCGAAACGAAAGTTTCTACATTGTATTTTTTAGCTTTAGTTAAATTTTCCTCTATGTTTTCTTGAAAGCCAAAGATGATTCTGTTTATTTTATATAAATCAATTGCATCAAATTGCCTTTGTGAACTTATTTTTAGTTCTAATCCATTTTTTGATTTATTTTTAATGCGTGCTTTTGATTCAATTGAAATATCTTTTAAAGATATTTTTTCCCTGTCTTTTATATTAGCCACTTCATTCAGCATTTTTTCAACAGCTTCTCTTCTCATTTCATTGATCAATTTTATATCTAAAAATGCATCCTCGTCTATTTCACATTCAAGATTCTCTAAATAAAATGGTGTATTTCCTAATTTCGATAATTGTGTCCTAACTAGTTCATAATTCAATGGTTTGCTTATTGAGTTTTCAACCGCTAATTTCGAACTTGTTTTAACCCTTTGTTTGCCATATGTCATTTCTAATGTTGCATTATCACCTTTTTTAAACTTTGCAGTTATTGAAACTGGAAATTTAGCATCTACTTCATAGCTTTTAACAGCGCTTTCAATTAGGTTCTTATTTGAAGTTCTAATTACCGAAGTATTATTCTTAATGTTTTTTATATCATACTCTATTACATCATTCACATCACCTTGGAATTTAGATATTAATCCCACTGTTTCTCCTTTGGCATTTAAAAACTCAAGCCCATCCCCAACATTTATTTTATCGAATAATTTAACTTTTGCCTTGCCATTTTTTGTCTCAATCACTTTGCCAATTACTACTCCTCTGTTATTAGGTCTATCTATAGCCATAAAACCAGCGCCATAGTCTCCCAACATAATTCCTTTTGTGAATTTTCTATTAAATATTTCATATAAATTCAGCCTATCGTCGTCATCAATTATTTCTCCGTCCAATGCTTTTCTATAAATAGAAGCGACAATAGCTACATATTCAGGTCTTTTCATCCTGCCTTCTATCTTAAATGATGTAACTCCAGCCTCTATTAACTCCTCAATATGATCAATTGTGTTCAAATCTCTTGTGCTTAAAAAATATTTTGCATCTTGTTCAACTATTCCTTCCGAGTTATGGATGCAATATTTTTTTCTACAAGGTTGTGCACACGCTCCTCTATTTCCACTTCTTCCACCTATTAAACTACTCATCAGGCATTGTCCTGAATATGAAAAACAAAGTGCACCGTGAATAAATGCTTCTAATTCTATGCTGGAATTATCTCTTATCCGCTTAATCTCGCTTAAAGGAGTTTCTCTAGCTAATACTACTCTTTCAACGCCTAATTCTTCTAAAAATTTACATCCTTCTAAGTTGTTTATGGTCATTTGTGTACTAGCATGTATAGGAAAATAAGGAAAGTTTTCAGCAATTAATTTTCCTAAACCTATGTCCTGAATTATCACTGCATCCACACCATTTATGTATAGAAAATTAATAAAATTAAGAGCTTCCATTATTTCCCTTTCATCGATTAGTGTGTTCACCGTAACATATATCTTTTTATCCCTTAAATGTGCAAATTGAACCGCTTGTATTATTTCATCTTCAGTAAAATTTGATGCATATCTGCGTGCACTAAAAGCTTTCCCCCCGATATACACTGCATCGGCACCATTATTTACAGCTGCTTTTAAAGCCTCTAAGCTCCCTGCTGGAGCTAGTAATTCCAAGTTGTTTCCCTGCATAATACTTTCCTCACTTCTTCTTACTCAAACTTTGCAATTCAGTTAACTGTTTCTTCAACTCTACTAACTCAATTTGAGCTTTGAAGTTTTTCTCTTTATATTCTTCAATTTCTTTTTGCAATTCTTGAATCTGTCTATCCCTACCTTCTAGCTCTTCTTTTAAAGAATTTACTGACCTGTATAATTCTTCCATGTTCATTTTTGTCTTTATAACTTCATCTTTATATTCGAGGTTTCTTTTTTCGAGTTCGTCAATTGTTTTTTTATATTCATCTATTTCTTTTTTTAAGCCTTCATATTTTTCTAGAGGTTCTTTGGACTTTTTTTGCAAATCTTTAAGCTCATTCTTTGTATTAAACAATTCATCAGAAATATTCAAAGCTGCTAATGTCGCTGCCATAGCAGGACTTAACTTGTCATTTCTATTAGAAAGTTTTTTTATATTGACATCAACATACTCTGCTAATTCTCTGACATATCTTTCATCTTCTGCTCCAACAATTGTAAAGTTACGACCATCAATTAATACATTTATTTTTTTATAATTTGTCATAACTATCCCCCTAAAATTTTATTAAAACAGGGTAGAAATTTTCTACCCTGTCAACTCCTTAGTTTTGCTTGGAATTTTTCTTCTAAGTCATCTATTATTTTCTTCTGGATTTGATTGACATCTTCGTCTTTTAGTGTTTTTTCACTTGATCTATATCTAATCGAGAATGCAAGACTTTTCTTTCCAGTATCTATTTGATTGCCTCGATATATATCAAATAATTCAATGCTCTCAATTAGCTCTTTTCCATTTGTATAAATAACGTCCTCAATATCTCCGACTGTAATATCTTCATCAACTACAACTGCGATGTCTCTAACTATAGATGGGTATCTCGGTAATTCAGTATATTTTCTATCTAAGTTTGTAAATTCAAAGATAGAATTAAAATCTAATTCTGCAATGTATATTCTTTTATCAAAGTCATAGTTTTCCATTATATCAGGGTGGATTTCACCAAATACACCTAATGATTTCATATCTTTGATCATTTTTGCAGTTCTACCCGGATGATAGATTGGATTTTCTGATTCTCTAATGTACTCGTATTCTTTTATTCCAAGTCTTTCTAATAGAGTTTCAATTACATCCTTTAAAAAATAGAAATCTCTTTCTCCGTACATTCCGATACATACCATAGTCTTCTCTTCTGGCATCGAATCGCTACTATTGCTCGGCAAGAATACATTGCCAATTTCATACACTCTCATACTTTCTATGCCTCTGTTATTGTTTTTGTTTAACAAGTCAAGCATATTAGAAATCAATGTGGTTCTCATAACACTATAATCTTCACCAAGGGGGTTCATTAAACGAATATATTTTCTAAACTCATGATTTGATGGAAGGTTCAACTTATCAAATGCTTTCGGACTAATAAAAGAATAAGTCATTGCCTCATTAAAACCAAGACCCCAAAGTATGTCTTTTATATAATTTTGCAATTCTTTATCTTTAGGTCTATTCCCTCTAGTGAGTTTCCCAAATAGTGGTTTTGTTTCAATATTATGAAACCCATACAATCTGCCTATTTCTTCGATCAGATCAGCTTCTACTTTGACATCTCTCCTAAATGTAGGAACCACTACATCTATAATTCCTTCGTCTAACAAGCTCGTTTCGAATTTGAGCCTATTTAAATAATTTATTGCATCAAATTCATCTATTTTTATTCCTAATAATTTTTCTATTCTACTTAATCTAAGTTTAATATTTGTCTTTTCTGGAGTGAATTTTACAATGTCATAATTACCATTTACTACTTTACCAGCACCAATTACTTCAATGAGTTGACATGCTCTATCAACTGCAAATTTGCATAAATTTTCGTCAATACCTTTTTCAAATCTTGTTGAAGCCTCTGTTCTTAATCCTAACCTCTTTGCAGTAAGCCTAACATTTTTCGGTTCGAAATTTGCACCTTCTATTACCACTAGCCTTGTTGACTGGGTTATCTCAGTATTAGCTCCCCCCATAACACCTGCTATCCCAATCGCTTTATTTTCGTCTGCTATTACAATATCTTCGTGTGTTAATGCTCTTTGTACTCCATCCAGCGTAGTAATTTCTTCTGTGTCTTTCGCTTGTCTTACTATTATTTTTCGACCAGCAATCTTATCAATGTCAAATGCATGTAGCGGTTCTCCTAATTCAAGCATCACATAATTAGTCACATCTACAATATTATTTATCGGTCTTACTCCAGCATTCATCAATGCTGTCTTGAGCCATAATGGAGAGGGCTTAATTTCAACATCTTTTATAGCTTTTGCATAGTATCTATGACATTTTTGTGTATCTACATTTATATCAGAAATCAAGTCTTTAATATCATCAACTTGATTAACGATTTTTACATCTATCTCTTTTAATTGTGCATTAAACGTTGCAGCAGATTCTCTTGCCATGCCATATATGCTTAGACAATCAGGTCTATTAGGAGTTATCTCAAATTCTATTACTTCATCATCTAAAGATAAAACTTCTACTATATCTAGTCCGAGATTCACATCATCATTTATAATGAATATGCCATCTTTGACTTCCTTAGGAATTACATTATCTTCATAGCCTAATTCTTTTAAAGAACATAGCATTCCATAAGAAATAACACCTCTAAAGTCAGCTTCAGAGATATCTTTACCATCCGGTAAATGTGCCCCAACTTTTGCCACAGGCACTATATCTCCTTCGGATACATTTTGTGCACCTGTAACAATTGTTAAAACTTCATTTCCTACATTTACTTTACAAATTCTTAATTTATCAGCATTCGGGTGTTTATCTATTTTTTCAATTTTCCCAACTACTACTCCAGTAATTCCTTTATTTAATTTTATTATTGATTCTACATGAGAGCCAGAGTATGTAAGCCCATCTGCAATTTCTTTAGAGGATAGTTCAATATCCACATAATTCTTAAGCCATTTAATTGGTAAAAGCATATTTCCATCACAACCTTTGCTAAAACTGTTCTAAAAATCTATTGTCATTGTCAAACAATAGTCTTATATCTTTGATGCCATATTTAACCATTGTAATTCTATCAACACCCATCCCAAATGCAAACCCAGTGTATTTCTCTGAATCTATTCCGCAATTTTCAAGAACTTTTGGATGAACCATTCCGCAACCTAATAATTCCATTGACCACCCTGTGTAATTGCAATGGGGACACCCTTCTCCTCTGCATTCTACGCAAGTTACATCGACTTCAGCACTTGGCTCAGTAAATGGAAAATAATGCGGTCTATATCTTGTCTTTATATCATTGCCGAACAATTCTTTAATAAATATATCTAAAGTGTATTTTAAATTTGCCATTGAAATATTCTCATCTACTACTAAACCTTCTAATTGATGAAACATAGGAGAATGGGTATCGTCAACATCGTCAAATCTAAAAGTTCTACCAGCAGAAATTATTTTTAAAGGCGCATTGTATTTTTTCATTGCCCTGATTTGTACAGGCGATGTATGAGTTCTTAGCAATAATTTATCGTTTATGTAGAAAGTATCAGATAAATCTCTAGATGGGTGATTCTCTGGTGAATTTAACATATCAAAATTATTTTCAACTGTTTCTATTTCAGGCCCAGTAACTACATTAAACCCCATGCTGATAAATAAGTCTTCTAATTCTTTAATAGTCATTAGCAATGGATGTTTATGCCCCAAGTAAGTTGACTTCCTTCTTTCAGTGATATCTATTTTCTCAATCTTTATTTTCTCAAGTTTTTCTTGTTGTTCAAGCTTTGATTTAGTCTCATCTAGTTTTTTTTCTATCTCAAAGCGGACCTCATTCGCTTTTTGCCCAATTATAGGTCTTAACTCCTTAGATAGATTTCCCATCTCTCTTAGAATTAATGTCAATTGTCCCTTTTTCCCTAGATATTTAATTCTAATTTTTTCGATATCATTTAAGTCATTAGATTTTTTTATTTCTTCTATCGCCGATTTTAATAATTCATTGAGCTTATTTTCCATCATATGCTCCTTTCAATATAAAATTGTAAAATAATCAAAATGTAATATTTATTATACCATATTTTTTATATCTTAGTTGATATTTCATACATAATAATTGATGCTGCTATACTAGCATTTAGTGATTCTGCATTTCCTTTCATGTTTATCATTATACCATCTGAAGCTAATTCTCTTATAGTATCAGAAACACCTCTACCTTCATTTCCTATTACAATGATATCCCCTCTTCTAAAATCAAATTCATTGATTGGATAACCACCTTTAGGCAAAGTTATAAGTATTCTGAAACCCTTGTTTTTAAGCTCTATTAAGCCTTCTCTTCCTTCATTGTTTAAAAAAATCGGGACCCTGAAAATGGATCCCATAGTTGCTCTCACTACTTTTGGATTAAATGGATCTACGGTATTCTCACCGATAATCAAACCACCTAATCCAAATGCATCAATTGTTCTAATAATAGTTCCTAAATTTCCAGGATCTTGAATTCCATCTGAATATAGCAGTATATTATTCTTCTGTATATCTTTTATATCATCCACTTTAAACTTTACCACTGCCAAAATTCCTTGTGAATTCTCTAATTTGCTTATAGATTCAAACAATCTATTATCTAATACAAATACATCCGTATTATCCATTATGCGTGATAAAGTCTGCTCTATAGAATCACTTAAAATAGCATCTTCAGAAATCATTATAAATTCTATTATTTGATTGCTATCAATGGCTTCAAATAATACTTTTTCACCTTCTATAATGAATAAGTTTTTACTCCATCTAGCAGTTTTTTTGTCTAAACTCCTTACTAACTTTATGAATTTGTTTTCTCTAGATGAAATTCTTCTCAAATCATTCACTTGTTTTATCCTCTATTCTAGCTATATCATTTATACTGCCTAAAGCTAATAATACATCTCCTTCGCATATTACATCATCTGGGCTAGGTGAAACATTTATGTCTGAACCTCTTTTGATAGCCATTACATTTATTCCATATTTATTTCTAAGTCTAAGTTGCGCTAAACTTTTTCCTGCCCACTGCTTTATAGACTGTATCTCCATAATACTGTATTCTGGGGATAACTCAATGAAATCGATAATTCCTTTTGATGATAAATTATGTGCAACTCTAACTCCCATGTCTCTCTCAGGAAAAATAATTTTATCTGCTCCAATTTTTCTTAAAACTTTTCCATGTAAATCAGATTGTGCTTTAGCAACAACTTTTTTTACTCCCAATTCCTTTACTATCAAAGTTGCTAAAATAGAGGCTTCTAAATTCGATGCAATGCTTATGACTGCAACATCAAAATTTCTAATTCCTAGTTCTCTCATTACATTTTCGTCCATTACATCTGCTTGTACTGCATGCGTGACACGACCTGAGATAGATTCGATAACTTCCTCATCCCCGTCTATAGCTAAAACTTCGTTCCCAAGGTTATATAATGTTTCAGCAACTGCTGACCCAAATCTACCACATCCAACAACTACAAAAGATTTCATATCTTCCCCCTCTATCCAACAGTAATATTTCCTTCTGCATATCTATACCTTTTATGTTCTTCTTTATACCCTACTGCAAATGCTAAAGTAAGTGGACCAACTCTACCAGCATACATAGTCAAAGCCAATATCAGTCTTCCCGCATTACTCAATTCAGAGGTAATGCCTCTCGATAAACCTACAGTGCCAAATGCAGAAGTTGTTTCAAAAAGTAAGTTTAGAAATTCTTGATCTTCAGTTAAAGTTAAAATAAATGTGACGATAAAAACAATAGTAATTCCTATCATAATTATTGCAATGGACTTAAATATGGTTTCATATGGTATCCTTCTCTTAAAAACTTCTACATCACTTTCCCCTCGAATTATACTTATAGTTGAAATAATCAATACTAGCATAGTTAGAGTCTTTACTCCACCTGCAGTTGACCCTGGAGAACCACCAATAAACATAAAGATTATTGTAAGCAAAGAACTGCTTTGCTTTAATGCAGAAGTATCAATAGTGTTGAATCCAGCCGTACGAGGCGTAATAGATGCAAACAAAGATGCTAGTGTTTTCTCTTTAAATGTAAATCCTTGCATTGTCAATGGGTTATTTGATTCTAAAATATAAAAAATGATTGCACCAAAAATTATTAAAAAAGCTGTAAAAGAAATAGCCAATTTTGAATGGAGTGACAATTTACTCCATCTCTTGTTTTTTACTACGTCTAAAATTACTCCAAATCCAATTCCGCCTAAAACTATTAAAGCCACTACTGTAAGTATTACTATTGCAGAATTGTTATAATCCATTAAACTATTACCAGTTATATCAAATCCAGCATTACAAAAAGCAGAGATGGCGTGAAATACTGAAAACCAAATTCCTTTAATAGTTCCATATTGAGGTATGAATTTCATAGATAAAAACAACGCCCCTAGACCCTCAATAAGGAAAGTTAAGTAAATTACATATTTAGTCAATTTAACTAGTCCAGATAGAGTTTCTTGGTTCAATTGTTCTTTGATTACAAGCCTCTCCTTTAAGGAAATTTTCCTACCTGAAATCATTGCAACGATCGTTGCCATTGTCATTATTCCAAGTCCGCCCATTTGTATCAAAATCAGAATAACAATCTTTCCAAATAGTGTCCAATGAGCTGCTGTATTAACAACTACCAAACCAGTAACGCAAACTGCCGATGCAGATGTAAATAGTGCATTTATAAATCCTATGCTTTCTCCATTTTGTGAAGCTATAGGTAAATTTAACAGTATTGCACCTAAAATTATAAGCATCATAAATCCCAATGCTAAGATTCGAGGTGGATTTAATTTAAACCTAGTCAATAAATTATGTTTAATTGTTTCCATATAGTCCTCCAAATCACATTAAAATGCAAAAAAGTTCCAATTTTGGAACTTATGCATTAAGCGTTCTTAGCTATTTCAACTAATTTTGCAAATCCTTCAGCATCATTAATTGCCATTTCAGAAAGCATCTTTCTATTTACTTCAATATTTGCTTTCTTTAACCCATTGATGAACTTGCTGTAACTTAAACCGTTTTGTCTTGATGCTGCATTTATTCTAGCAATCCAAAGTTTTCTAAATTCTCTTTTCCTTTGTTTTCTGCCAATATATGAATAATTTAATGATTTCATTACTGCTTGATTTGCTGGTCTAAACAATTTGCTTTTAGCGCCATAATATCCCTTTGCTTGCTTTAAAACTTTTTTATGTCTTTTCTTTGCATTTACTCCTCTTTTTACTCTTGCCATTATAATCTCCTCCTAATACTCTATAATTAATTTGGTAGCATGGAATTTATTCTTCTCTTGTCACTAGCACTCACTAAAGTGCTCTTTCTTAAGTTTCTAACTCTCTTTGGAGTCTTTTTACCAGTTTTATGGCTTTTATATGCTTTGTATCTTTTTAATTCTCCTGTTGCAGTTCTTTTAAATCTCTTTGCTGAAGCTCTGTGTGTTTTCATCTTTCTCAATTGTTTTTCCTCCCTTTATTGTGCTTTTGGCATTAATATTACGACTAAATTTCTGCCTTCCAATTTAGCTTCTTTTTCAACTTTGCCATAATCATTGACCAGATTTAAAAAGTCTTTTAGGACTTCTTCTCCCATTTCAGTATGTCCCATCTCTCTACCTTTAAAGCGAACAGAAACTTTTACTTTGTCTCCATCTTTTAAAAATTCTATAGCTCTATTTGCTTTCACCTGTAAATCATGTTCTTCAATGTTTGGGGTTAATCTTATCTCTTTAACATTGATTACCTTTTGATTTTTCTTAGCTTCTTTCTCTTTCTTAGTCAATTCATATTTGTATTTGCCATAATCGAGAATTCTGCAAACTGGTGGATTTGCAGTTGGAGCTACATTTACTAAATCAAGTCTTCTCTCATTAGCAATCTCTAATGCTTTTTTTATAGGTACAATTCCAAGTTGAGTTCCGTCAACATCAATTAGCCTAACTTCTTTTTCTCTAATTTCTTCATTGATTTGAAGTTCTTTTATAATCCTACACCTCCACAAAAAATTAGCGGACACAAAAGTGTCCGCTTAAATACACCAAAAAAGGCATATTGTACAATTAACTATCTAACATAACCTTATGAGTACAAAAACTATAAGGTGAGAAGCGGAAACTTCTTCTTTAATAAAATTAAGTCATATTAAATTACCAACTTATTATAAGTTAAATATTTATATTTGTCAAATTTATTTTGCTAATTCATATAGTGCACTCGTATAAATCTGCGTAAGTTTTATCAAATTATCAATAGAAATGAATTCATCTTTTTGATGTGCTAATTCTTCTTGACCTGGAAAAACTGGACCAAATGCGACAGCATTTTTCATAGCTCTAGCATATGTGCCACCACCTATTACTAGAGGTTCAGATTCATAATCGCCAGTTTGTTCTTGATATACTCTCATCAATGTTTGAACCAATACATCATCTTTTGGCACGTATAGAGGATCTTTATCTGAATCTCCTTCTACAATTTCAATTGGCAATCCTTCTAAATGAGCTCTTATGCTATTATAAATATCTTCTCGCTTGTATGATATTGGATACCTTATATTTATAGATAGAACTATTTCATCGCCAATCAATTTAATGACACCAATATTTAAATTCAATTTCCCAGATATATCATCTTCAAACTCGCACCCAAAATTTTCTCCATTGAATTTAAATGCTAGGGATTTCTCATACCAATCTAAAAAATTATAAAATCCAGGCTCTCCTTTGAAATGTGAATAAAGCAAATCCAACAAATAGGTAATGGCATTTTCACCTTTTTCAGGTGTACTCCCATGAGCCGATTTACCTCTTACTGATACTTTTAAGTTCCCATTTTCTTCTTTGATATCAGCTTGATAACCCTTCTCATTTGCGTATCTTCTAAGTGCATCTATCGATTTATCAATTGAATCAGTCTTTATAACTGCTTCTGCATAGTCAGGAACCATATTTGCAGCATTTCCACCTTTTAAACTCAATAGTGAGAAAGTTTCTTCTTTAAATGATTCAAGTCTATACTTCAAATCAAACACAATAATTCCCTTTTCTCCATGGATTACTGGAAAATCAGCATCAGGTGTAAAAGCCATATTTGGAGCTGTCTCGTTAGCAAAATAGTGATGCATACAGCCCCATCCTGTTTCCTCATTAGTTCCTAGTATCAATCTAATCTTCTTATTCAGTTTTACACCGCTGTCTTTAAGAGCTTTCATTCCATATAAAACAGCCATCACAGGTCCTTTATCGTCCATTGTACCTCGGCCATAAATCTTTCCTTCGTGTATTTGGGCCTCATAAGGGGGAAAAGTCCATCCATCTCCCTCAGGTACCACATCTAAATGACCTAGCACACCTACTACTTCTTCACCTTCACCAAAGTCAAGATGGCCAGCATATCCATCTAGATTTTTAGCTTTAAATCCTAATTTTTCACCAAGTTTCAATACATAGCAAAGTGCGTCATATGGTCCTTTGCCGAATGGCATACCGGGTTGTGCTTCTTCTTCAACGGATTTAATCCTTATTACCTCTTGAGTCGACTTAATAAGCTCATCTTTTAACGCATCAATTTCCTTATAGAAATCCATTTTATGCCTCCTCGCAACTATTTTTTATTTTTTATTTCTTCATCGACCATATTGATAAACTTCTCTACACTCATTTGCCCGATATCTCCAATATCCCTTTTTCTCACTGAAACCAATTCATTGTCGACTTCTTTCTCGCCTATGACAAGCATGTATGGTATTTTCATAACTTGTGCCTCTCTTATCTTGTACCCTATTTTTTCAGCTCTATCGTCTATTTCCACCCTAATTCCTATTTCTTCTAAATGATTTTTAATTTTATATCCATATTCATTAAATTTATCAGATATAGGTAATAATTTAACTTGAACAGGAGCTAACCAAACAGGGAATTTCCCTGCATAATGCTCAATTAATATCCCCATAAACCTTTCCATACTTCCAAGTATAGTTCTATGAATCATGACTGGTCTCTTTCTCTCATTATCGCTGTCAACATAAGTTAAGTCAAATCTCTCAGGCATTTGAAAATCAAGTTGTATTGTTCCACATTGCCAAGTTCTCCCTATAGCATCCTCTAAATGAAAATCAATCTTAGGTCCATAGAATGCACCATCGCCTTCATTGACACGATACTCTATTCCCTTTTCCTCTAGAGCTTCTATGAGGCTATTAGTAGCTAATTCCCATTGTTCGTCAGTCCCCATGGAATTTTCAGGTCTAGTTGAAAGCTCTATTTTGTATTTAAAACCAAATATATTATAGATATAATCTGCTAAATCAATTATTCCCTTTAATTCATCTTTCACTTGCGATGGCAATGCATATATATGAGCATCATCTTGAGTAAAACTTCTAACTCTCATTAATCCATGCAATGCACCTGAGAGTTCATGCCTATGAACTAACCCCATTTCCGCTAACCTTAAAGGTAGATCCCTATAGCTATACATTTGTGATTTATATATTAATATTGATCCTGGGCAATTCATCGGTTTTATTGCATAATTCTCATCGTCAATCTTTGTAAAATACATATTTTCTTTATAGTGATCCCAGTGACCTGATTGATGCCATAATTCTTCATTTAATATCAATGGGGTTTTTATCTCTCCATAACCTCTTTTATTGTGCTCTTTTCTCCAAAATGTTTCAAGTTCATTTCTTATCACCATACCATATGGATGGAAAAATGGGAATCCAGGGCCTTCATCGTGCATACTAAACAAGTCTAATTCTTTGCCAAGTTTTCTATGATCCCTCTTTTTTGCTTCTTCCATTCTTTCAAGATACTCATCAAGATCTTTTTTCTTTTCAAAGCTAATTCCATAAATTCTTTGAAGCATT
The DNA here is from genome assembly GCF_059568515.1 of Soehngenia saccharolytica DSM 12858. Taxonomy (NCBI): domain Bacteria; kingdom Bacillati; phylum Bacillota; class Tissierellia; order Tissierellales; family Tissierellaceae; genus Soehngenia; species Soehngenia saccharolytica. The sequence goes on from NZ_JCANTN010000005.1 coordinate 22,776, forward strand.
TTATTGTTCTCATCACCACGCCAATAAGCACCAGCAATACTCAACAATTTTATAGCCTTTACTTTTTTAACATCATATAGATGAGGTCCAGCGCATAGATCTATAAAGTCACCTAATTTGTAAAATGATATGATTGCGTCTTCTGGTAGATTTTCTATTAAATCAACTTTGTATATTTCATTCTTATCTTTAAAAAATTTAAGTGCTTCTTCCCTTGTCATTTCATATCTTTCAAGCCTATATCCTTCTGAAATGATTCTTTTCATTTCTGATTCTATTTCCTCTAAGTCCTCAGGTGTAAATCTATGCTCTGTGTCTAAATCATAATAAAATCCATTTTCAACAGCTGGTCCAATAGCAAATTTGACATCAGGAAAAAGTCTTTGTATTGCAAATGCCATTATATGAGAAGTTGTATGCCAGAATATTTTCTTGCCTTCAGGATCTTCAAATTTTACTACCCTTAAATCACAGTCTTCATTTAGTTTTTCTTGCAGTCCCATAATCTTACCATTTACCACTGCTCCTAATGCTTCTCTTGCTAATGGTTTCGATATGTCTTCTACTACTTTTAAAATCTCTACTCCTTCATCGTATTCTCTTACACTTCCGTCAGGTAAAGTTACTTTTATCATATTTATCCCTCCTAAAAAAATAGTCCTTCGCTCCTACATTGCTGTAGGGACGAAAGACCGTGGTTCCACCCTAATTTTTTACTCATTTCATTAACGCCAATTTGCGAATCCTTTTTTAAAGGTCAGCTCAGGGGTGGTCTTCAATTGTAAAGTAAGAAGAAACTTTCAGCCATTGTTTCTCTCTCTTTGCTTACTTAGATCAATTTACTCTTCCCATCATAGCTTTTTTATTTATATTTATTTAGATAATATCAGAATCTCACTGTATAGTCAATGGTTTATAGAATTTATATAAATATTTTTAAGTTAGATTAAATCAGTCTATAGTATTTTAGATAGTTCGTTGATAATCTCATCAATCTTCTTTGTAGTCTGATCTCCTGTTTTCATGTTTTTTATTGTATATAAATTCCTTTTAACTTCTTCTTCGCCAATTATTATCACAAAAGGCACTTTTATCTTGTTTGCATAATTTAATTTCTTGCTCATCTTTGAATCTTCTAAATAAATTTGGCAAGGTATGCCATTTCCCCTCAACTTGTTCGCAATTTCAATACTTTGTTCTAAGAAATTATCCATTGGAATTATGAGCACTTTTATCAGTTCTTCATCATCCGCTGAAATAATCCCAGCTTCTTTAAGCTGGTAAAATAACCTTGTTAAACCAATAGAAATACCTACACCTGGAAGTTTTTGATTTGAATAGTACTCGCTCAGATTATCATATCTTCCTCCTGAACAAATACTTCCAATCTTAGGATAATCATTCAAAAATGTTTCATAAACCGTTCCAGTGTAATAATCTAGACCTCTAGCTATGGTTAAATCAATCTTAAAATTGTCCTTTGGCACACCAAATACTTCAATATAATGAGTTACTGTTTTTAATTCGTCAAGTCCAGTTTTAAAATTGACATTATCAATATCTAGATTTCTTAAAAATTCAAGAGTCGAGTCATTATTTCCATTAAACATAATAAAGTTCTTAATCTGTTCAAAATTCACCTTGTCTATTCCAATTTCTAATAATTCCCTTTCAACCCTGTCTATACCAATTTTATCTAATTTATCAACTATTCTAAGCACTTCATGAAAGTTGTTTATATTTAGATATTCAAAAAACCCTTGCAATAATTTTCTGTTGTTTATTTTTATTGTAAAATTGTCAAATCCCAAATCCTTAAAAGTAGTGTATATTACAGATGGAATCTCAGCATCATTTAGTATGCTCAATTCTCCATTGCCGATTATGTCGATATCTGCTTGATAAAACTCTCTAAATCTCCCTTTTTGGCTTTTTTCCCCTCTATAAACTTTAGCAATGTGATATCTTCTAAATGGAAATGATAATTCATGAAAATGCATTGCCACATATCTAGCTAACGGAACAGTCAAATCAAATCTAAGAGACATGTCTGTGTCTCCTTTTACAACTTTATATATCTGTTTTTCAGTTTCCCCTCCGCCTTTGGCTAATAAAACCTCTGATTTTTCAATTACTGGTGTGTCGATTGGAAGAAAAGCGTATTTTTCGTAACTATTTTTTATCTTTTCTAGCATCTTATTAAATAATATTTGCTCATTCGGAAGCAATTCCATAAACCCTGGTAAAATGCTTGGATTAACTATTTTTTCTGGCATCTTTCCCCTCCTATTATTCGTTAACTTTAAAGCAATATATGCTTCCTATATCTGATATTGGTTCTTGAGATAAGTAGTGAATATTAACACCTGTGTTTTCAATAAATTCAATTATTCTTCTTGAATCTGGATGTTTTGAAAGTGTACCCGTCAGCAAAATATCTTTAGGAGAATAATTTCCACCACATCCTCCTATCATTCCATAATTCATTCCTTTAAGTTCAATAAATCCCTGACTTATGAGAAGTACTTCTTTCTCTATTTTTTTAAGCTGCTTAGCTATATTTTTATCAGATGTTATAAAATGGTTATCATCTACAATTAGAACAGAACACTTTGAATACCCCTGTTTTGTATGTATACCCTTCACGCCTTTGTTTAAATAATAATCAGATATATGTTCATCTGTGTATTTAATATTGTGTATATAATAATCACCAATATTTAAACAATTGTAGCAAATATCGTTTGGATATTCAATCAGTAAATCAGTTCTGCCTTTTATTACTTTAATTCCATATTCCTCTAGCTTTTTATAATATCTATAAACATTAGGCGAAACGATGATTGTGTTTCTATCCACAACATGAACCGACATATCTACATGATCAGCTAATGATTTATTGATATTATCATTTGAACAAGTATAAATAACGTGTTTGAAATATTTTTTTAAATTGAGTTTGATTTCATCATCTATATTCTTGTTTAATATAACTAAATTAGCTTTTCCATCTGGAATTAAAGTAGGTACCAATTAAATTCTCCCCTGTATTTTATCAAAAAGACCTTCTGATAAGTCAGAAGGTCTTTAATAGGTCTTAATTAACTATTTTGGAGGCGGCACCCGGATTTGAACCGGGGAATCGAGGTTTTGCAGACCTGTGCCTTACCGCTTGGCTATGCCGCCCTGTGGAGCGGAAGACGAGATTCGAACTCGCGACCCTCGCCTTGGCAAGGCGATGCTCTACCACTGAGCCACTCCCGCTAATTAGTCAAGAGCGTCAAAGAATGCTCTTAACTTAATCACAAATGAAAGTATACAGGATTATTTATTAATTGTCAATAGTATTTTCTCTAATTCTGATTTATCAAAATTGTATTTTGTATTACAAAAATGACATACTACCTCTGCTTTGCCATCTTCGTTGATTATATCCTCTAATTCCTTTTTGCCTAAGCTTACCAACATAGCTTCTATCTTTTCTCTACTGCAATCGCATTTATACTCTAAGTCCATTTTATCTATAATTTCCATGTCAAATTCAGGCAAAATATTAGCAATAATCTCCTCTGGCGTCAATCCTTCGTTTATCAATGTGGATACCGGTTTTATGTTCTTCAAGCTATTTTCAATTTGTGTTATTTCCTCATCTTTAATATCTGGTAATAATTGCAATATATATCCCCCAGATGCTTTAACGGTAATATCTCTATCTATGAGTACGCCCAAAGCGACTGCAGTTGGAACTTGTTCAGAAACCATATAGTAGTTTGCAATGTCTTCAGCAATTTCGCCAGATATTATATCTGCTTGTCCTACATATGGCTCTTTTAGTCCTAAATCTATTATCACTGTAACCAAACCATCATTTCCAACAACTGCTCCAACATCTAATTTACCTTCCGCAGTGCTTGGCGCATCAGCTAAAGGATTCCCTACCAACCCTTTCACAGTACCATTATTTCTTGAAACTATTACTATATCTCCTAATGGACCACCACCTGATATTTTTAAAGTTAATAAATCTTTGTCATTTTTCATCATTGCTCCCATGATAGCTCCTGCAGTCAATGCTCTTCCTAAAGCAGCTGTTGCAGTTGGAGAAGTCCCATGAATTTTTCTGGCATATTCTACTAAATTAGTAGTGGATGCTGCGTAAATTCTAACTCTTTTTTCTCTATCTATGGCCTTTACCAAGTAATCCTTCATACTTCCCCCTCCTTTTTAGTAAATGCTTGCTACGAAACATATTCTTTGAGTTGTGGCATCAACTTGCTCAAATGAATAATCGCTATATTTATATACCCTGTTAAATCCATTTTCAATTAACATTCTTTCGATATATTCAGTTTTATATGCTTTTTGCCTATGATGTTCGTCGAATCTTTCATACAAATTATTGCCTCTCGAAACGAAGAAAGTAAGATAATAATCACTAATTTCTGATTTCTCGTCAAATGAACTGTCCCAAGTGTAAAATGTTTCGTCTTTGTCGTTTAAAAATATGTTATTGCCTATTATTTTTGAAATTTTATAATGAGAATTTATATCAAAAATAAATAAGCCATCTTCGTTTAAATGACCTCTTACATTGTGAAAAATTTTATCTAGATCATTTGGATTGAGAATATAATTTATGCTGTCACATCCACATATTATGAGATCGTATTTTTTGTTAAAATTAAAGTCCACCATATCCAAATTGTATAATTTGACATTCTCATTATGTTGAAATTTATTGTATGCTATTGCTAGCATATCTGAAGAAATGTCAAACGCATCAATATAAGGTATAAATTTTGATAGTTCAGTTGTTAATTTTCCAGTTCCGCAAGCCATTTCTAAAAGATTTTGAGGCTTCCTATTGGAATTTTCTATTACTTTTTTAATGAACTCTCCCCAAGCTTCATAATCTATGTCGTCAATCAATTCATCATAAATCAGTGCAAATTTTTCATATATATTCAAGGTTATAATCATGCCTTTCTATTGAAATTGCATAAAAAACATCGTGTTTACAAATATAAATATTAGTACTACTATCCCTATTGGTGCCCAATTTATCTTTTCATTATGATCTACATTTACTTCATCATCAGGTTGTTCACTCAGTTGATCAAAAATATTTTTTTCTTCAGATTTATCAGCTTTCACTGGAAAATGCCTAAATAATGAAATAAGCATAACTGATGAAAAAATGGACAGAACAAGAAGAAAAATAGTAGTATATAAAATTTCTTGGTTTTGACTTATACTAGGAGTATTTGTTACCATTTCTTCTATCTCATCTAATTTTGTAGCTGCAAAATAGCCTAAAGTCAAAGCTAAAGAATTATTTAATAGATGCCCAAACATCGATGCAATTATACTGTCTGTTTTAAAATACAATATTCCCAATATAACTCCAAGAAATGTAGGGCCGATAAAATTAAATAGATTGAAATGGAATAGTCCAAACAAAACAGCAGTGAAAATTATAGCTCTCATTTTCCCTATCTTTTCATAAGAATTAAGCATCAGACCTCTAAACAATACCTCTTCACATATACCTGGTGTTATCCCAATGACAAATAAACTAATAAAAAAATCTTTTTCAGTTAAGGGAATTGGTACTCCTGCATTTGTTGCATCACTAAAATAACCAATTATTTCAATAACTATAAAATTTAAAAAAACTGCTATTGGATAAGCAAATACTATAATTAAAAATATAAATAAAATTTCTTTAATACTTATTAGGTTGATACGCAAAAATTCCTTTATAGAATATCTCTTATACTTTAGAAATAATATTACCGGTAATAATATCAAACCATATTCTGTAATTAGAAGTCCTACATTGAGGTTCATTTGCTGGACAACGCTGCCTATGGTTAATAATATAATTCCCAATACCAAATATACTAAATTTGCTTCATTTATCGATGGTGCTTTTCTATATCCCATTTTCACACTCCTTTAAAACTACTCAAAAGTAAAGATATAAGGGATATTTCTATAATAATTTCCATAGTTTAGACCATATCCTACAATAAACACATCCGGAATTACAAATCCCGAAAAATCAGGTTGTAAATCAACTTTTCTGCGGCTAGGTTTGTCAAGCATAACACATATCTTTATTGACTTAGGACTTTTTGTCTTCAAATGCTCTATCACTTTTAACAAAGTATTTCCAGTGTCTATAATATCATCAACAATTAAAACATCTCTGCCTTTTATATCAGTTCTTACATCCTGAATGATATCGACTATCCCAGAGGAAACTTCTTCATCTCCATAACTTGCTGTGGTCATAAAATCTACTTCAACAGGTAGTTTTATTTCTCTGACTAAATCCGCAGCAAATATAAAACTTCCCCTTAATAAGGATATAACCACCAATTCATTGCCATTATAGTAGTCGCTAATTTCAACACCCATTTCTTGAATTCTTCTAGAAATTTCCTCTTTTGAAAACAATACCCTTTCTTTTTTAGTTTGTATCAATCTTTTCTCTCCTTTCTATCTCCATTAATATTTTTTGAGTATTTAATCTGATTTCTCTTAGTTCTCTTAATATTAAATTTGCTGTATACTGTATGCTAAACAATATTACAAATATTATAACACCAATAATTAACTTTGTGTTCATTTTTTCACTCCCTCAAAGTATAAGTATTTGAATTCATTGTAATGTGATATAATTAATATAAATTTATAAAAAGGTGATGCTATGTATAATATACATTCACAAGAAATTGCTAGGTTTAAGCTTATAATACTTTATACTATAAAAAAATCTCCTGAACCGATAGATAATATAAGTTTAACTGAACTTCTAATTGATAAATTTGACTTAAATTATTTTCTTATTCAAGAATATCTGATAGAACTACTTTCAAATCAATATGTTTCAGAGTTTAGAGATGATGGAAATATAAAGTATTTAATAACAGACAAAGGTTCTCAAGCTCTAGACTATTTAAAAGACATTTTAGGAGAAAAAGAAAAAAACATATTGTTGAATTTATTCAACAATCCAGCAGAGCATAAAGAGCAAAAAGAAGATATCATAGCAGATTACTATCTAAAAGAAAGTGGAGAATACAATATAAATCTTAAACTAATAGAAAAAGATGAAATTCTATTCAGTCTATATGTAAGTGTCCCCACTGAAGATCAAGCTAAATTATTGTGTAAAAAGTGGAAAGAAAGTCCTGCATTTTACCACAAGTCTATCTTAGATTTATTTATATGATTAGTTTGCATTTAGTTAGATGCAGCTGAAATCATTTGATTTTAGCTGCATCTCTTACTTCGCCAATCATATAAAGAGAACCTGTGAATAATATGAGATCATTCTCATTAGCAATAATTAAAGCTCTTTCTACAGCATTTTGAATGTGCTTCTCAACTATTACTTCTTCTTTCGTCCATATTTTCTCTATCTGCTCTTTCATTCTCTCTGCATCTAACTTTCTATCAGTATTGGCTTCAGTTGCTATTATTACATCCGCCATAGGAACTAGCAGGCTTAGCATATGATCAAAGTCTTTGTCTTTTAATGTGGCAATGCCTAATATCAATCTGTCAAACTTGAAGTTTCCCAAAGCTTTAACAAGATTCTCGACTCCTTCGAGATTATGTGCACCATCTATTATAAATTTAGGTTTATGCCGTAAAAGCTCAATCCTTCCATGCCATTCTGTCTTCTCTATTCCATTTTTTATATCATCAATAGAGATTTTTATCAGCCCACTATCATTTAAAGTTAGCAATGTAGTAATAGCAGTTGTGGCATTGTAAATTTGATGTTCCCCAATTAAATTTGTTCTTATATTTTCTATAAAATGATCATTATATTCAAAATCGAATATACTGCCGTCATCCGATAAATATTTAATGTTTACATTTTCAATTGGAACTTCTACAAAAACTGCATTCTTTTGAGTAGCAATCTTTTTTATAGCTTCCTGAGGCTCTTTAGATTTGGGGTAAGATATTACAATTCCATTATCTTTAATAATTCCAGCCTTTTGAATTGCTATTTCTTCTAATGTATTCCCTAGAACTTCCATATGATCATATGATATGGTTGTTATTACTGATGCAAGTGAAGACTCGATTGCATTCGTTGCATCGCCTTTCCCCCCTAGCCCAACTTCTAAAACTACTATGTCTACATTTTTTTCATAAAAATACAAAAATCCTATTGCAGTTATTATTTCAAAAGTTGTTGGATGCTCAAATCCCAGTCTCACCATTTCATCGCATGCTGTTTTTACTTTTTCAGTTAATGTAGCTACTTCTTCTTCTGTTACCTCCTTTCCATTTATTTGAATTCGCTCAGTAAATCTTTCTAGATGTGGAGATGTATAAAGTCCCGTTTTGTACCCTGTTTCCATCAAGCAGCTTGCTAAATATGCACAAGTGGAGCCTTTCCCATTTGTTCCCGCAACATGAATGTACTTTAAATTATGATGTGGATTATTGAGTAAACTCAAGAGTTTTTTAATAGAATCCAATCCTAATCTTGATCCATACTTGTTTTTGTCATCAATGAAATTAATAGCTTCTTGATAATTCATTTATTTTCCTCCACAATATTTTCCAAGGTTTTCAACCTGTCTATCACGGATTCAAGCATCTGAGCGTATTTTTCTTTCTTTTGTTTCTCTTCTTCAATTATATTCTTCGGTGCCTTAGATACAAAGCCTTCGTTTGAAAGTTTTTTGTCCACTCTATTTATCTCATCTACTAGTCTTAATCTTTCCTTTTCTAATCTCTCCATTTCCTTAGTTATATCAATCAAATCTTTAAGCGGCATATATACTTCACACTTTTCTAATACTATCGAGACATAATCAGTTCCAAAATTAATATTTGTGCTTTCAATTTCTATATCTTCTGCACTAGCAAGAGTAATAAATTTCTTTGAGTTCTTTATAATAATTTCCTTTATATCCTCATTATCTGGTACAAATATGAGTTTTGATTTTTTAGACATTGGCACATTCATTTCTGATCTAATGTTTCTAATAGCTTTAATTGCAGCTTTTGTGTAGTCAATTTCCTCTTTCTCTTTCTCAAAGATCTTACTGTTGTCTTTAATTGGCCAATTCTCAATTATCAGTGGTTTGTCTGTCTCTGGTAAATGCTGCCATATTTCTTCTGTTATAAATGGCATAAATGGATGCAATAATTTCAATATATCTTTTAGGACACTTAAAAGCACAGTTTGTGCAGTTTTCTTGCTTATTCCTTCCTCTCCATATAATCTCGTTTTTACCATTTCTATATACCAGTCGCAGTAGTCTTCCCATAAAAAGTTATAGATTTTTTCAGCCGCTAAACCTAATTCGTATTTGTCTAAATTGTCGTTTATCTGTGGAATAATGTCATTTAATTTTGTAAGTATCCATTTATCCTCATCCTCTAGTTTTAATTCTTCATCTCTTAAGCTAGAGAAGTCTTCTTCTAAATTCATTAACAAAAATCGTGAAGCATTCCACAATTTGTTTGCAAAATTTCTATTTGCTTCAACTCTTTCTGTATAAAACCTCATGTCATTACCAGGTGAATTTCCAGTAACTAAAGTGAATCTCAAAGCATCGGCACCATATTCATCAATTATTTCCAATGGGTCTATACCATTCCCTAATGATTTACTCATTTTTCTGCCTTGAGAATCCCTGACAAGGCCTGTTAAAAATACATCTTTAAATGGAACTTCTCCCATCTCGCTCAAGCTTGTCACAACCATTCTAATGACCCAGAAAAATATTATGTCATACCCAGTAACTAATGTGTCAGTTGGGAAAAAGTATTCAAGATCTGGTGTGTCGTCAGGCCAGCCCAGTGTTGAAAAAGGCCATAATCCTGATGAAAACCAAGTATCTAGTGTATCCGTATCTTGCCTTATATTGGAACTACCACACACACTACATTTTTCAACTTCTTCTCTGCTTACAATTACTTCGCCACAGCTTTCGCAATAATAAACCGGAAGTCTATGACCCCACCAAAGTTGCCTAGAAATACACCAATCTCTAATGTTCTCTAACCAATGCAGATATACTTTGCCAAATCTATCAGGTATAAACTTCAACTCCCCATTGTTATAGGCATCAATTGCTGGTTTTGCTAAGGGTTCCATTTTAACAAACCATTGTTTAGATATGATAGGTTCTATTATAGTTTTGCATCTTTCGCAATGCCCTACAGCGTTCTCATGTTCTTTTACATCTGCCAAATACCCTTGCTCTTTAAGGTCTTCTACCACTTTTTTTCTTGCTTCGAATCTATCTAGTCCTTTATATTTGCCTCCATTTTCATTTATCCTGCCATCTTCATCTAAGACGATTAAATGTCCCAAATTATGCCTTTCCCCTACTTCAAAATCATTTGGATCGTGAGATGGTGTGATTTTTAATGCTCCTGTTCCAAAATCCATTTCCACATACTCATCAGCAATTATTGGTATCTCTCTATTTGATAGTGGCAATATTGCTGTCTTCCCTACATATTTCTTATACCTTTCGTCATTTGGATTAACTGCAATTGCAAGATCTCCAAACATGGTTTCAGGTCTTGTTGTCGCTATAACTATTTCATCATCCTCATCCTTTATAGGATATTTTACATAGTACATATATCCATGAGCATCTTCATGTTCAACTTCTGCATCTGAAATCGCAGTGTGGCAGTTAGGACACCAGTTAATTATTCTATCTCCTCTGTAAATAAGTCCTTTTTCATATAATCTGACAAACATTTCTGTGACCGCTTTATTCATATGCTCGTCTAAAGTAAATCTTTCCCTAGACCAATCACATGAAACTCCTAATTTTTTAAGTTGATTTTTTATTCTTCCTCCATAAACTTTTGTCCAATCCCAAGCTTCTTCTAAAAACTTCTCCCTGCCAAGTTCTTCTTTTGTTTTTCCTTCTTTTCTTAATTTCTCTACAACTTTTGCTTCAGTAGATATGCTCGCATGGTCTGTGCCAGGTAACCACAATGCCTCATATCCTTGCATTCTTTTATACCTAATTAAAATGTCTTGTATAGTATTGTTTAAAGCGTGTCCCATATGAAGTGTTCCTGTTACATTTGGTGGCGGCATCATAATAGTATAAGGCTTTTTTGTCCTATCTACTTTTGGTGTGAAATATCCGTTCTCATTCCAATATTCATAAAGCTTTTCCTCAAATTCCTTCGGATTGTAATTCTTTGGTAAGTTCTCTCGCATTCAAATCCCTCCTAAAAAATAAACCCTTCATCCTTTACAAAGAAAGGACGAAGGGTCGCGGTACCACCTTAATTCCATAAAATATTATGGCTCTCATCTATTTTAACGGTTAATCCCGTCTAAGCTTACTATTATTTCAGCTTAGAAGCTCAAAAGCTACCTTCGCCAGTTTCACATTATGAGCTTTCCAGCCAAGAGCTCACTCTCTACAAATGGAAAAAAGGCTACTCCTCTTTTTCATTGCAATTATAATTTCTCTTATTATAATTTAAGTTGTTATATTTGTCAATTGTCACTACTGAGTAACTTCCTTATATATTTTTAAATAATTATAAAAAGCTAGTATATTTGTCACTAATGTTAGAATTAGAGAAAATATTACTATATAATGCGGTGCTTTTATTATAATAAGAAATACTGATAGATAGAGTAAAAATGTCGCAGCTTTGCCGTATTTATTTGATGGAATAACTGAACTGTCATTTTTAACAAATAACTTTGTGCCGCCTAATATCATAACCAATTCTTTAATAAATATAGGTATCAATATCCACAAAGGCATTAATCCATCAGAATAAAATGATATCAAAACTGCAAAAGCCATCAATTTATCTGCAAAAGGGTCAAGCACTGTTCCTAACTTGCTTGACTTGTTGTACTTCCTTGCGATGTATCCATCCAGTACATCAGAAATTCCTGCCAAGAAGAAAATAGCTCCAGCAATTATTATTCTATTTTCTAAATTAGAATAATACACCAAAAGATACACTGGTATTAACAACAGTCTAAAGAATGTTATGATATTAGGTAAAGTCACAATTTTTCTCTCCAATCAAAAATCAAAATTATTTGGCTATTACAATCTTATTTAGTTATGTCAGTTTTTGGTACAAATCCAACTTTTTTGTACACTTTTCTCAATGTTTTACTAGCTTTTCTTCCTGCTTTTACAGCACCTGAAGCATAAACCTGTTCTAAGTACACTCTATCTGATATGATTTCTTTGTATCTTTTTTGAATAGGATCTAAGCTTTCAATGATAACTTCTGCTAAATCATCTTTAAATTCGCCATATCCTTTGCTTTGATACATTGCAACTATTTCCTCTGCCTTTTTATCTGTTAGTGATGAGTATATATCTATTAAATTTTTTAATCCAAGTTGGTTGTCATTATAGTCGATATGATTTTCAGAGTCTGTAACTGCCCTCCTGATTTTTCTACGTATTGTATCTTTGTCATCTAAAAGCAAAATATATGCGTTCTTATCCTGATCAGATTTACTCATTTTGACAGCAGGATCTTGTAAACTCATTATTTTGGAACCTGATTTTTTGATGAACGGTTCTGGTATGTTAAATGTATCGCTGTATTTGTTGTTAAATCTGATCGCTAAATCTCTTGCAAGCTCTAAATGTTGCCTTTGATCTTCTCCGACAGGAACTAAGTCAGCTTGATAGAGTAAAATATCTGCTGCCATCAAAACCGGATAAGTAAATAGTCCTGCATTTATACTTTCGTTGTATTTTTTTGATTTATCTTTGTATTGAGTCATCCTGTTAAGTTGGCCCATATATGTTATGGTATTCAATACCCAAGCAAGTTCAGCGTGTTCATGAACATGTGACTGTATAAATATAGTTGACTTATCAGGATCCAATCCACAAGCTAAGTAGAGAGCTAATACTTCTAAAGTGTTTTTTCTCAAATCTTGTGGTACTTGTGGTACCGTAATTGCATGTAAATCGACTATGCAATAATAACAATCATATTCATTTTGAAATTCTGTAAAATTTTTTAAGGCTCCGATATAGTTTCCTAATGTTAGCGATCCAGACGGTTGTATGCCGCTTAGTACTGTTTTCTTATCCATTTTATCACCCTTATTGATATTATAAATCCCTTTACCACTTAAAGTAAAGGGATTTTATAAAATACTTATTCGATTATACCTAATTTTAGGTGTATTGTAAAGAACATCAAAGCAATGTTTGAAATTAAATGCCATCACTCTTTGTCACTAAATCAACTAATTCCCTTGCTTTCTCAAAATCTTTATCTGAAACTAACACTTCAGTATCATATATTGAAGCTCCGGTTATTATTTTTAAATATCCTCCTGTGCCTTTGTCTTTGAGAATATAGGGTATCCCATTCTCTTTAAGTATCGATTCTATCAAAGAAAGCATAATTCTATCTGATGTTTTTATAAGCAATTTTAAATTAATTTCCTGTTTCTCTTTTTTACTCATCAATTATGCCCCTTTCTTTATCTATAATCTCTCTTTTCTTGGATTGTTCTATAAGCAATTCCTCGAACTCATTTACGGGTAATGGTTTATAGAAATAATACCCTTGGGCGTAATCACATCCCATTTCGATAATTTGATCTAATTGCTTTTTAGTTTCAACGCCTTCTGCTAATACTTTCATTCCCAGTTCATGAGATAGGTTTACAATCATCTCCATGATTTTCTTGTTCTCTGGATTCACGTCAATAGAGTCAATAAACGATTTGTCTATTTTTATTATATCTATAGATAAAACTTGCAAATAAGACAAAGAAGAATATCCAACTCCAAAATCGTCTAAAGCGATTTTCCCATTAGCTGCTTTTATAATTTCCAAGGCTTCAGTACATCTCTCAAGATTTTCTATTAAGCTTGTTTCAGTTATTTCTATACAAGTTTTGCTAAAATCGTAAACAGATGACAATTCTGTAATAAGTTGCCTAAACTTTTCCAAGTCACCAATTAGCTTACCTGATATACTAATAAATATCTTAAAATCAGTCAATCCGCTTTGTGATAGCTTCGTTGTTTCTCTCAAAGCTTCTTCCATTACCCAACCATCTATTTTAATTATATCCCCTGTTTTTTCCGCATGAGGAATAAAATAAAGTGGGCTTTCGATACCACGTTTTGGTCTGTTCCATCTGATCAACGCTTCTGCACCTACAATTGTCATCTTCTTTAAGTCAATTTGCGGTTGATACAATAAGAAAAATTGATTTTTATCTATAGCTCTCTTTAAGTCTTCATCAAGTTCTACAAGTTCTTTTAAACCCGTATCCAGTTCATCGAAATACAGTACGGTCCTGTTCTTGCCATATTTCTTAGCATGGTTTAATGCTAAATCAGCTTTTTTTAGTAAATCTTCATAATCTTTAGCCTGTAGAGGATAAATAGCAACCCCTGCACTGAAATTTACATTGTATTCCTTGTGCAATATGTCTTGTACTTGATCAGCATATTTTAATATCTCTATTATTTTATCCTCTAGCTTGATTTTCTGTTCTTCTTCTTTAAGGAGCAAGACTAAAACATATTCGTCTCCGCCAAATCTATACATATAATGTTCTTATGGAAAAAGTCCGAATATCCTATCTGCAATATCTACAAGTAATCTGTCTCCTGCACTATGGCCATATATTTGATTAACTAAATTGAAATTATCTATATCTGCATACACAAACACTATCTCGAGATTTTCATTCTGTGCTTTTCTTTGCAATTCTATCATGTCCTTTTCTAGCTTGTATTTATTTGAAAGACCAGTTAGCTGATCATAGTATGCAAGATCATATAATTGATTTTCCATCTCTTTTCTTTCAGTTATATTGCCACCAATAAATATTATATCTCTTACTCTATTTTCTTCATCAAATAAAAATGAGCTGCTCCAAATTATTGTCTTTTTTTGTTTGTCTTTTGTAATTAACTCAATTTCCATGTCATTTATCTTATTACCTGAAATTGTATCTGAAATCAAATCATTCAACATTGTCTTATTTGTATCATCAGCAACTAAATTTAAAATGCTAATCCCAATAAACTCCTCTTCTTCAAATTTAAACAACTCTTTAAAAAATTTATTTACACTTATTATTTTGCCTTGTGAATCGCACCTGATAACCACGATTGGAATGTCGTTTAAAATTATATCTAATAATTTTCTCTCCATTTTTAAATCTTCTTCTAATTGTAGTTTTTCAGTTATATCGATGTGCGAACCACCAATTGCAATTGGTTTGCCGTACTCGTTATACTTTACTTTTCCAGTCGTTACAATCCATCTATAATCACCTTTCGCTGTCCTAACCCTTAAAGCATTTTCATAAACTCCATCAGAATCTAAAAGCATCTTATCAAACTTATGTAAGGAATAAGATAAGTCCTCTTCATGTATATGTGTTCTCCATTTTTCAATAGTATTAATTTTTTCTTGATACTCTTCTGAATATCCGAATTGAGGTTTTGCAAGTAAAGATGTAAAATAGATGTCTTTTTGAATATCCCAGTTCCATATGCCATAATTTGATCCTTTGATCGACAGCTCAAACTTTTGTTCCATTTCTCTTAATTTATCTTCATACATTTTATATTCGCTTTTTACATGTTCTATTTTGTTTTCGAGATCTGAAATGTCACCATAAGCACTTTTAACTTCTAATACTGCATGTCTATACATTTCGAACTGTCTCTTCAATATAAAATAAAATATCAAAGCAGTTACCAACATATAGACCCAGCCTTTGTATAAAGATATTAAATACAAAGTTTGAGGGTTGTCAGTAAATAGAGATGCTATTTTATCAGAAAAGAAAATCCAAACTACCCCAATCGCAAAGTAAATCAAAGCCAGTTTAAAGCTTCTTTTTTTAGGATCTAGATTTTCTGTTAAATCTATTCGATTTTTTTCATTAAAATCTAAATTCGTCATATATTCCTCCATGATTTTTTCTATTTATACCCATTTTATTGGACTTTATTTGCCAATATTTTCAAAAATTCACTTGCAGCTGAAGAAATAACATTTTCATCAATATAGCAAGCTCCTATGCTTCTTTCAGGAATTGTTATATCTGTTGAAATTTCTACAATCTCTTTCTTCATTAAGTATTCATTTGAAAACTCTCTTACAACAAAAGCTACCCCAAATCCATTCTTCACAAATTCAAGCACTAAATCATGTGAACCAAGTTCTATTTGAGGTTCAATTATTATCTCCTTAGAGAACAAGAAATTTTCAACATATTTTCTAGTATTAGACCTGCTATCTAACATTATCAATGGACATTCTAAAACCTCTCTTAATTTAGTAGCACCCTTGATAATGTTACCATATTTTTCACCAGCTACAAGGATATCTTGAATTTCTTTGATTTTTTTTATTTTCAAATTGCTGTCGCTAATTGGCAAATTACATATTGCTAATTCTATTTCTCCAAGCTCAACTAGTTTTACTAAATCTTGAGATGTACGATTTACAATCCTCAATTGTATGTTTGGATAAAGTTGCTTATATGATAATAAAGTATCCAATAATAAATATCTTAAAATTGTATCGCCAACGCCAATTGTCAATGTCCCTGAGTCTAATTTTTTTGCTTCTAATAATTTTTGCTCACCTAATTTTATCTGATTTATCCCTTTATTGACATATGAAAATAGCACCTTTCCTTCACTATTCAGATTAACTCCTTTCGAAGTACGAATGAACAAGGTAACTCCTAGCTCTTGTTCCAACTGTGCAATAGCCTGTGAAACCGCGGGTTGACTTACAAATAAATTTTTTGCGGCCTTTGTTATACTTTGCTGTTCAGCAACTTCATTGAATATTCTAAATAAATCTAATTTTTCTATCATATAAATTCTCCTTATGCTTGTCATAAAATATATTTATTTTACTTATGATATAATATATTATATACTTAATTCATAAAGCAAGCCATTATTTTTAGGAGGTTATCATGGAACGAACAATTGGAACAACTGTAAGAAGTCTTAGGACACCTATCATAAGAGAAGGAGATGACATAGTAAAAATATCCATAGACACCATAACAAAAGCTACTAAAGAAGCTAATTTCGAGATTCAAGATAGGGATTGCCTTTGTATAACTGAATCTGTTGTAGCAAGAGCGCAAGGAAATTATGCAACTATTGATGATATAGCACAAGATATCAAAAATAAATATTCAAATGAACACTTTGGTGTTATATTCCCAATTCTTAGTAGAAATAGATTTGGAATTATATTGAAAGGAATAGCAAAAGGGGCAAAGAAAATCACTTTAATGTTGAGTTATCCTTCTGATGAAGTGGGTAATCATCTGGTTGACATGGATGTGTTAGATATCAAAGGAGTAAATCCATGGACAGATGTATTGACAGAAAAACAATTCAGAGAATACTTTGGATATAGGAAACATAGATTTACTGGAGTTGATTATATTGAGTATTATAAATCTATATTAGAAGAATACAATGTTGATTATGAAATAATATTTTCTAATAATCCTCTAACTATACTTGAATATACAAAGGATGTTTTAGCTTGTGATATTCACACTAGAGAGAGAACTAAAAGCTTATTGAAAAAATATGGTGGAAGAAAAGTATATGGTTTAGATGAGATATTAAACGCTCCAATAAATGGAAGTGGTTATAATCCAGAATATGGCTTGTTAGGTTCAAATAAATCCAGTGAGGAGAAAATTAAACTATTCCCAAGAGATGGTCAGCCAATTGTTGAATCTATTCAAGATGAAATAAAAAATATCACGGGAAAAACAATAGAAGTTATGATATATGGCGACGGCGCATTCAAAGATCCTGTAGGAAAAATATGGGAGCTTGCAGATCCAGTTGTATCCCCTGCTTACACAAAAGGTTTGGAGGGAACACCTAATGAAATAAAACTAAAATACCTAGCAGATGATCTCTTTAAGGACTTGTCTGGTGAAGAATTAAGAAAAGCAATTTCTGACTATATCGCAAATAAAGATGGTTCTTTAGTTGGAGAAATGATTTCTCAAGGAACTACACCTAGAAGACTTACAGATCTAATAGGTTCATTAGCTGACTTAACTTCAGGAAGCGGAGATAAAGGCACTCCACTAGTATATATTCAAGGTTATTTTGATAATTATACAAAGTAAAATAGGTAGCTTTCGCTACCTATTTTACTACTAATACCGATTTATTAGCATAATTTAATACCTTGTTAGAAACACTTCCCAAGAGAGATCTTGAAGATATGTTCCAGCCCCTTCTACCCATCACTATTAAATCAACAGCTTCTTCTTCTGCAGTTTCAATTATTGCTTCTGCAATATCTTCTGCATTTCTTAATCTAGTTTCAACTTTGTAAGGATAATCTTTAAAAATGTTTAAAGCTTCATTAAGTATTGATTTCCCGGTCTCAATGTTTTTCTTGCTCAATTCCGTGGTAAAATCTTGGTCAACAACATAAGGATTGTCTTTTAAACTATTTACTACGCATAAAATGATGACATCCGACTCGTTATTAAGTCCAAATTCTTTCGCTTTTATTAAGGCTTTCTTAGAGTTTTCTGATCCATCTACCGGTACTAAAATTTTCTTCATATCCGATCCCTCCCTTTTAATATAAATACCCATATACTTTAAAAAACTAATCCTCTTCTAAAAATCTTTTTACGCTTTCTACCACTCCATCTTCACCTATCATCAATAGTATGTCACCATTCTCCAAAGTAGCATAAGGTCCAGGCGAAAGAATGGTTTCATTGTTTCTTCTTATCCCTACTATTGTAGCTCCTGTATTTTGCCAAAAATTAAGTTCTCCTATTGACTTGCCAATGTATTGACACTTATTTGTTATTTCCAATTCAAATGGGGTCAATGCTGTGATATTGCTTAATACACTACTTCTTTCTATAATTCTGTCCACAATATGCAATATGTCATCTTCTATTTCTCTTTTTTTATCGAATAACTCCTGTAGCTTAATTCTGTAAGATGTAACGCTTTCTATATTTTTAAATCTGTTTATGTATTTATATGCTTTTTCTTTTGAAATTATAGTAATTCCACTGCCTTTTGATGATTCTACCACTCCTACATCTTCAAGTATCTTTATTGCTCTTCTTATTGTTTCTGGAGAAACATTGTAAGTTCCAGCCAATGTAGATCTGCCATGGAGTTTATCCCCTTCTTCATATTGGCCTTTGTATATTGCATTTGCTATATCCAATGCTATTTTTTCATATCTAGGTGTAGATCTATTATCTTCCATTTTATGCACTCCCATCTCATCATTTATTGTTGAATAATATATTATTAATCTCTAAAATTATTTCATCTGAGTTTATAGCTCTGCCATCGTATTTAAGTATACTATTGTCTATTAATATATTCGTATACTCGTTGATTAAACTCTTTAACTGAGAAAGATAATTTTGCTCTACAACTATTATTTTTTTTGCCTTATTTGAATAATAATTTAATCTCTCAACTGGAAATGGATAAATGTCACCAAAAATTAATGCTCCAAATTTCTCACTAGTTGAATTTAACCTTAACACAGCTTCTTTTATAGCACCATAGGTCGAACCAAACCCAACTAACAAATATTCAGGATTCTCTGCTCCAATATAATCGGGTTCTTGAATTTCTGTTCTTAAATTATCTAATTTCTTCATTCTTTTTTTCATCATATTGACTCTTGTTTCGATAGATTCATCTATATTGCCATATTCATTGTGTTCATGGCTATCAACTAAAACTAATTTTTCATTTGCAATACCTGGAACCAATCTAGGAGAAATGCCACTTTCTGTGTATTTGTATCGTTTATATCTTTCGTCTTCTATCTCGTTTTCGTTGGAAATATATCTTTCTATTGTGATTTTTGTAAAGTCAAAGGGTTTTATAGTCATATCATAGTCAGCCAGATATTCATCTGTCAATAAAACAACTGGAATCTGATATTTATCAGCTAAATTAAATGCCCTTGCGGTTTGATATAAAGCATCTTCTGGGCTTCTTAGTGCGATAACCATTTTAGGAAATTCTCCATGCCCTGCGTGTATTACAAATCTTAAATCACCTTGTTCGCTTCTTGTAGATAGCCCTGTTGCAGGCCCAGGTCTTTGTGCATTGAAAAGTACAATTGGAATCTCCATTATACCTGCTAGACTTAGAGCTTCTACCATAAGTGCAAATCCACCGCCTGACGATCCTGTCATTGCCCTAACTCCTGCAAAAGATGCCCCTAAAGCCATATTTAAGGCAGCTACTTCATCTTCTACTTGATCCACAACAATGCCCATTTCATTAGCATGTCTTGATATATAACTCATCACGCTAGTTGATGGAGTCATTGGATAGCCACAGTAAAATTTAACTCCTGCTGCAATAGCACCTAAAGCTAACGCTTGATTCCCATTTATCAAAATTTTATCGTCTTCTAGACTCTGTAGTTGATATTTATTCTCTCCAATTTTATATCCTGTTTCAAAAGCCTCTAAGTTGACATCGATATTTTCATCTTTAAAAAAAGTTTTAATAGTATTTGCTGCAATATCATATGAAATACCTAAATATTTAATGATAAATCCAACACCAATAGTGCCTACAACTTTAGTATTCCCAAGATCTTTAGCTAATTTTTGCAAAGGCAGCTTAATAAAGTCGTTCTCTTCAAAGCTTTCATCACATATAATAATGCCACCTGATTTTAATTTATCGTGATGTTTTGATATAGTTTCTTGTGTCATAGCGAATATGATGTCTACTTTGCTATTGTAAGTATATATTTCATCATCAGAAAAACGAATTTGCATAAAATTGTGTCCACCTCTTACCATAGACATATAGTCCTTGTAGGTGAATACATTGAAACCTGCTCTTTTTATTATTTTTTCTAATAATTCAACAACAGTTTCAATTCCTTGCCCTGCTGCTCCACCAATTAATATTGAATAATCCATTTTTACCCTCCTAATAAAATTCTTCTAATAGCTTCTGCGCATTTGTAGGGTTTAGTTCAGCTTTTACTAATGGCTCCCCATTTTCAACAAACGGAAATCTTTGCTCATAAGTTTCTTTTTCTACTTTATATAAAATGCCAATTGGGATTCTATCTCCAAATTCTAATGACTTTTTATAAGCTAGTTCAAAATCTGTATAATCATAGTCATCATTTAATTTATAAACTCTATCTTTATACCATTTAAATGTATTTATTTTATTCCAAACTACGCATGGTTGCAATATGTCAACATGTGCATAGCCCTTATACAATATTGCTCCTTTCATCAAATTTGATAAATGCTCAATATCTCCAGAAAATCCTCTGGCTACAAATCCAGCGCCCATTGTTAAACTTAAAGCTAAAGGATTTAGCGGATTTAATTTTACACCATCGAATTGTAAAGTTGTTTTCTGGCCTAATGCAGTAGTTGGCGAACCTTGCCCTTTTGTAAGCCCGTAAATTTGGTTGTTGTGTACAAAATGTGCTATATCTACATTTCTTCGAATAGTATGAATGAAGTGGTTTGCTCCTTCTCCATATGTATCACCATCTCCAGATTCAACAATTACTGTAAGGTCTTTATTAGACATTTTTATTCCGATTGCAGGAGGAAGTGCTCTTCCATGTAATCCATTAAATCCATTCAGGCCTATGTAGTGTGGCATTTTTGCAGCCTGTCCTATGCCAGATACTAGAACTACTTTAGATGGATTTATCTCTAAATCTTCTAAAGCTTTCTTTAAAGCGTCTCTGATCATATAATTTCCGCAGCCAGGGCACCATGATGGTTTATATAGTTCATATTCGCATTTCATATTTTCTCCTCCATATATTCATATATTATCTATATTATACTTTATTTTAGAAATAATTCAAAAATTGAGCAAAAAATAAAGACAGTAAAAACTGTCTTTAAATTGCATACATATAGTCATGAATATTTTTTTTTATTATCTTTGCAGGAACCCCAACAGCAGTTGAATTCTCTGGAACATCTTCTAGCACTACAGCATTTGCTCCTATCTTTGAATTGTCCCCTATATTAATAGGCCCTAAAATTTTAGCTCCTGCACCAATCATTACATTGTTCCCAACTGTTGGATGCCTTTTTACGCCCCTTTGAGTGCCTACTCCTCCCAAGGTAACTCCATGATATATCGTAACATCATCCCCAACTTCAGCTGTTTCCCCAATAACTACACCCATCCCATGGTCTATAAAAACTCTTTTTCCAATTTTAGCTCCAGGATGAATTTCTATTCCTGTTTTCTTCCTCGCTCTGTATGAAATCCATCTAGCTAAAGTGAGATGACCTTTCTTATATAGTGAGTGGGATATTTTATGAGCCAATATTGCTCTTACCCCTGGGGAAAAGAATATAGCTTCAAATAAGCTATTTGTTGCAGGATCTTTTTCTAAAACATTTCTTCCTTCTTCAATTAAAGTCTTAATCATTTTTATCACTCCAAATTAAATAATGCAGTAGTGAGATATCTTTCTCCTGTGTCTGGTAGTACAGTGACAACTTTTTTGCCTGAACCTAATTTTTTGGCTATTTCAAGACTAGAATAGTAATTTGCTCCTGAACTAATGCCCACTAGCAAGCCTTCTTCCTCAGCTAAATATCTAGCCCATTTAAATGCATCTTCATCTTTTACACTAATTATTTCATCAACAACGCTATCGTCATATATTGCAGGAATAAAATTAGCTCCAATTCCTTGTATTCCATGGCCTGCTGGATTTTTACCTGTAAGCACTTGAGATTTTTCAGGTTGTACTGCGACTATCATTATATTTGGATTGATTTCTTTTAAAGCTTTTCCAACACCAGATACCGTCCCTCCAGTACCTACTCCAGCGACAAAAGCATCAATCTTACCTTCAAAATCTCTTAATATTTCTCTTGCTGTTGTCTCGTAATGAGCTAAGACATTAGCATTGTTTTCAAATTGTCTTGGCCAAAAATAGGCATTTTCTCTTACTAATTCTTCTACCTTATCTACTGCCCCTTTCATACCTTTTGCTCCCTCTGTCAATATCAACTTTGCCCCATAAGCTTTTAAAATCTTTCTTCTCTCGACACTCATTGTATCTGGCATAACCAAAATTACTGGATTTCCTATAACCGTTCCTATCATAGCCAATGCAATCCCCATGTTCCCACTGGTAGCTTCTACAATAGGTTGATTTTTTTTCAATCTTCCTGTTTTTAATGCCTCATTAATCATATATAAGGCTGGTCTGTCCTTTATGCTTCCTCCAGGATTAAAACTTTCTATCTTTACATAAATATCTGCCTGATCTTTAACTATATTTTTAGTTTTTACTGTTGGAGTATTTCCAATTAATTCTAAAATATTTTCATATACCATATAAAGCCCTCCTATTTTTTATAATAAAAAATCCTCTGCGCCTGTATATTAAATATACAGAGGCAAAGGTCTACTTCGCGGTTCCACTCTGTTTGGGAAATCCCATCTCTTTAGATACTTTCATATCTTAGCCATATAACGGCGGCATCCGAAAAAGTCTACTGAGCCTTCGACTTTTTTGCTCATTGGTGCACTTCCCAATAACTATACATAAACTTCTCTCAGCAAGTGAAGTCCTCTCTTTGATGTAATCATTATGGTACTTTACCAATTCCTAGCATTTTAGTATCTATTAGATAATATAACAAATATTTTTAAGTTTTGCAACAATAATTTATCTATTATTCAATAAATCTATAGAAATTTCATTTGCCATATATTTTACTTTCTCAATGTCTATAGTTTTAAATTCCTTTTTCTCCATTAAAATATTGCCATCCACAATAACTGTGTCAACATCACTTCCATAAGCGGAATATGCTAATGTTGAAAAAATATTATTTCTTGGGCAAAGATGTGGCTTGTCCATGTCCAAAATTATTATATCGGCTTTCTTTCCAACCTCTAATGAGCCTATTTCTTTCTCTATACCTAATGCGTATGCCCCGTTTAATGTAGCCATTTTAAGCGTTTCTAATGCTGTTACACTCATGGGATCATTGTCAACTGCTTTATTAACTAGACTTGCCATGCTTATTTCTTTAAACATATTAAGATTGTTATTAGACGCTGCTCCATCAGTTCCCAAAGCTACTCTTATTCCTTCCTTTAGCATCTTATTGACAGGCGAGAAACCACTTGCTAATTTAAAATTGCTGCTAGGGTTGTTTACAGGATGAACATTTTTTTGTTTAATTAATTGTATATCATCCTCATCAATATGTACACAATGTGCAGCTACCGTATGTAATTCAAATAACCCTAAATCGTTCATATGCTTAATAGGTGATTTATTATACTTACTAAAGCTATCCTCAACTTCATCTTTAGTTTCCGCCAGGTGAATGTGTAAACCTGCATTTAGTTTTGAAGCCGAATCCATTATTTTCAACAAAAATTCAGGGCTACAAGTGTATGGAGCATGTGGTCCAAACATTATTTTTATTCTGCCATTTAAAGAATTATTATAATCCATAAAAAGTTTTTCATTTTCTTCTATTTTATATATTGAATTAGAGTCTTCTTCTACAATACCTCTCGCTAAAGATGCTCTCATTCCTGAAATATCTAAAGCTCTAACAACTTGATCCATAAAAAAATACATATCGCAAAAAGTAGTTGTACCTGATGATATCATTTCTGACATGCTCAGTAAACTAGCCCAATAAATATCTTCTTCAACCAATTTTGCTTCAACGGGCCATATTTTTTTAGTTAACCATTCTGAAAGAATCATGTCATCAGCGTAATTTCTAAAAAGGCTCATGCCTAAATGAGTATGACAATTTATTAAACCGGGCATAGCTAATTTATTTAGTCCTTCAATCACATAATCAACTTTATTTTTGTCAATTTCTTCAATATCTCCAATATGCGTGATAATATTGTCTTCAATCACAATATTAGATCTATCATAAAATTTGTTTTGCTCATCCATAGTAACAATATCAACATTTTTAATCAAGATTTTCATTTTGTTCTCCTCCTATTTTGTTAAATCTTAGTGGTATATATGTCTTTCTTTTTAAATGTAATTGCTGAAAAAATAAATCTCACTAATAAATCTATACCCATCGCTATCCAGATCCAATAGATTTTAGCCTTTAAAAAATTCGTAAGTATTAGCACTAAAGGAATTCTAACTCCCCATAATCCGACTCCAACATTTACCATGCTTATTTTAGAATAACCAGCACCTCTTAATGCTCCATTTAGAACACCAGCTATATTTTGAGGTAATTGCACTAAGCCCATAATAAATAAGTATTGAGCTCCTATTTGTATGACTTCTGTGTTATTTGTCAATAGTCTCATTATTTGATTTGGAAATAAAATTAAAGATAATCCTGCTATTGATGTAATTATAGCTGAATATTTATATAAATACTTCATATATTTTTTTGCTAATTCATTATTTTTGGACCCCACAGCTTGTCCAACAAATGTAGATGCAGCAATCCCAAACCCCGCAGCTGGCATATACGACATGGATTCAGCTTGTAATCCTAATTGATATGCAGCATAAGCAATTTCACCATAATTAAGGATTGCCCTTGTAATGATAATTGATGCAAATTGCCAAAAACTCATCTCAAATGCAGTTGGTATTGAGAATTTAATCAAATTTTTAAGCTCATTCATGTTGATTATCTCATGAATTTTGAAATTTTTTATTCTAAATATACTCTCTTGATATGTTAAAAAAATAAGTCCTGCTATTGATGCTATTAAATAGCTTAAAACATATGCTATTGCAGCACCTCTTAACCCCAATTTTGGAAATCCAATTTTCCCAAATATTAACAGATAACTTAAAATTATGTTGAAAAAATTCAATATGAGTACAATAAACATTGGTGTCTTTGCGTTTCCCATACCTTGAAATATACCAGAAATTAGTAATATCAAAGCTGAAAAAGGCAGGCTCAATGCTATAATAGTTAAGTATAATTTTGCTGATGCTAATAATGAAGCTTTGGGATTAAAGATCAGTAATAATTTAGAACTAAACTCAAACAGTATGATCATAAAAAAGATAGACAAAAATAACAATATCACAAATGCACTAATACTTGTTTTTCTAATCTTCTCTCTATCATTTGCACCATAGCCTTGCGCAACAAATACTGAAGCTCCTGTTGAAATTCCTTTAAATATTGCCCATATTATTCTGAAAATTATATTGCTAATCCCTACTGCTCCTACAGCGATTTCACTTATTCTTCCAACCATTGCCATCGATACAACTCCTGCTGTCATCTGAAGTATATTCTCTGCTGTAATCGGAAGTATCATTGATAAAATTTTCGATTTAATTGTTTTGTCAGCTTCCATATAGACCTTCCTATAAGGAAAAATTTATAAATCTCAAAACCTCAATATAGTCATCGGATTCAAACCGTATCGATTTTTCATTTATTTTAGAAACTCCTTTGTACATTGAGTATCTATAAGCATCACAATGGTTATAATATTCAACCTCAATTGTAAAGTACTTTGGTAATTCCTTGTTATTGTTTATGAGAGAATTGCTAAAAACTTCTCTTACATTTTCTTCAATAAGTTCTAATGCCAGTTCTGGGTGAATATTAATAGTAGAATTGCCTATTCCTTCTTTAACTGCAACGGTGGATATATTTGAGTTGTATTTTTTTACTTCATCACAAAGCCCTTTATCTCCAGATAAAAATGCAATTGGAACTTTAAAATACTCTGCAATATATGCATGAATTAAAAATTCACTCGCAATTTGTCCATTTATGGTTATTTTAGAGACTTTAAGGCTCATTGTATGTGATAAAGGATTGCTCGATGAAGATGCAGGTGAGTGATAACCAACAAAGAGAATTGCATCAAAGCTTTCATCCAATCCTTCTACCATAGAAAAAATACTCCCACTCCATGATCTTATGAGCTTTGTGTTTTTAGGTAAATAATTATGGTCGATATTTCTGCCGCTGTCATGAGCATCTTTTATAATTATCTCATCAGCTCCCATTTTGTTAAGGGCAACACAACATGCATTTACTTCCTTAGTCATTTGTGATGATAAACTAATATAAGATGGTTCTTTTTTTTCTGTCTCATCCCAAGTTGTAGTTCCCGTAATCCCTTCAATATCTGCGCTTATATATACTTTCATTCTTTAATCACCCCTTTATTTCTATACTCTAAATAATATAACAGATTTAAATTAATTGCTATAATTATTACTGTAAAAATAAAATATATCTGATATAATAAGTAACTACAATGATTTATTAGGAGGTAATTTATGGATTACATAGTAAAAGCTTTCATTGAAATACCAAAAGGTAGTAGCAATAAATATGAATATAACAAAGAATACAAGGTATTTGAACTTGACAGAGCATTGTTTTCCCCAATGTTTTATCCAACAGATTACGGATATATACCGGATACATTAGCAGAAGATGGAGATCCAATTGATATCATGGTTCTTTTAGCTCATCCAACTTTTCCAGGTTGTTTAATAACCGCTAGAGTTATAGGAATGTTTATGATGGAGGATGAAAAGGGAAAAGATGAAAAAATAATAGCAGTTCCTTTAAATGATCCAAGATTTGAGGATATGAAATCAATCGATGACATGGGTTCACACTTAAGAAAGGAGTTTGAGCACTTTTTTAAAGAGTACAAGAGATTGGAAGGAAAAGAAGTAATTGTTGGTGGTTGGGCTGGAATTGATGAAGCTATAAAAGCTATTGAAAGATCAATAGAAGCATACAAAAAATCAAAAGATGAGAATTAGATGATAATAGTTATCATTTACAAATTTGACTTCATATGCTATAATAAAACCGGTTTAAATTATCGCGGCAATTTTTTAGGGAGTTGATAATTTAATGGCAAATATGAAGCAACCAAGGTTTAAGCAATCGAGACGATTGGGGCTTAATGTATGTGGTCATCCTAAGGCAATGGATCGAGCACAAAAGGGCAGTTCAAGAGCAGACAAAAAATTGTCAGAATACGGAAGACAATTATTAGAAAAGCAAAGATTAAGAGCTTATTACGGTGTTATGGAGAAGCAATTTGTCAGATATGTAAAATTGGCAAAAAAATCTTCTGAACAAACTGGTCATGCTCTAGTTAAACTCTTAGAAACAAGATTGGACAATGTTGTATATAGAGCTGGGTTTGCAAGTTCAATAAGGCAAGCTAGACAAATGGTAGTTCATGGCCATATATTGGTAAATGGCAATAAGATTGATATACCTTCATATCTTCTATCTGTTGGAGATGTAGTGAGTTTAAAAGAAAAATCTAAGTCAATAGAGCTTTTCAGAAATAATTTTGAAAGTAATTTATTAAACTCATTGCCTTATTTAACTAAAAATGAGACGAATATGTCCGTAGTGCTTGAAAGAATGCCAAACAGAGAAGAAATCCCGATTGAAATTGAAGATCAATTGGTCGTAGAATACTATTCAAAAGCAATGTAGAGCTGAATGATATCAGCTCTACTTTTTTGTTGCTTCAGTATTTTTTAGCAAATAACTGCATACTTTTCTTTAAATTCTTTTTCTACATAGTCAGTAGTTTCTTTAGGTTCAAACAATTTTCCATTTTCTACAGCTTTCAATTTAGCTTTTTTATCTTCAAACATAAATCCATCATTCATGAATACTCCATTGGAATTTAATGGCCATATTGCGCTTTCTCCAAGGTCTTCAAAACCGAAGTAATTATATGCTTCTCTTGCCATATCAATAGTAACTTCATTCACAGAATTGTATTTTTTGGTTTCGCCTAATATTTGCATCATAGCATATATTATTTCCCAATTCTGATGTCCTGATAGCGCTGGGATAGCTGCATGTAATTTTTGTATCCTTCTTTCACTATTAGTGAAAGTACCCTTTGATTCTGCATAACTTACAGCTGGAATTACACAGTCTGCTTTTTGGGCAGTAGTTGTCAAGTAAAGATCACTAACAGCTAAAAATTCTAATTTTTCTAGAGGTAGCCCTTCAATGTCTTCTCCAAGTATAAGCATCGCTTTGATTGTATTGTTTTCAATCATATTTTTAATTTCAGCGTTAGGCTTGTCTATTTTAAGATCAGCTAATCCTTGACTGTTATTTTTAGGTTTCAGTTGAATTATTCCTCTTCTAGCTTTTCCTATTTGCCCAGAAACAACAGCTATGCTTGCTATGAGTCTTTCAGCTTCAGGAGTTATATTGTTTTCATCAAATACTATTATAGCTTTCTTGCTTGAAGTATAATCTTTTGATAAGCTGATAATTTCATCATTGGCAACAATACCATTTAAGCTATATTTAAGCTCTATAAATCCATCTGCATTCTTTGGTTCATATCCTAGATCAATTATTGCTTTTAATATCTGTTTTAGAATATCTAAATTATTTTCTGGAGTTATATTTAACTTAGCCCAATCATTTATTTGATCATAGGAATCATTTATAGTTACTAATTTAGCACCTTTTTCAACAGCATTTTTTACTTTTAGTGCAGCGATAGTATGGTTTTTCATCATGTTTGTTCCTACAGCTAAAATAAAGTCAGCATTCTCTAATTCGCTAAATGTACTAGTTGAAGCATCTACACCTATAACTTCTTCTATTCCTCCATAATTTCTGTTAAAAGAGGTAATGTTATCTGTCTTTAATATATCTTTAGCCAACTTTTTAGCTAGATATATCTCTTCGTTTGTATATCTATCAGATATAGCAATCGCAATTGAGTCTGCTCCGTATTTAGCTCGAGTAGATTGAAGTTTCTTAGCAGTAACTAATAAAGCTTCTTCAAATGTCGTTTCCTTAAACTCTCCATTTACTTTCAAAAGTGGGTTTATTAATCTCTTGTTTTGTTTTGCGATATTGTACCCAAATCTTCCTTTAGCACAAAGCAATCCATTATCCACTTCGTTATTTTCTTCAGGTAATGCCCTGTAAAGCATATTTCCTCTTGTAGTAAGATTAATATTACAGCCAACAGAACAATATGAACAAATTGTTTTAGTTTCCTCGGTTTCCACTGGTACAGATTTCTCAATTTGGAGTCGTTCTTGCAATGCTCCTACTGGACAAGCTGCAACACATTGTCCACAAGAAATGCAGGAAGTTTCTGCTAAATCTAATTCCATAGAAGGTTTTACTATAGTATCAAAACCTCTATTTACTAACCCTAGTGCGCCATTATCCATTACTTGGTCGCAAATTCTTACACACAGTCCACACAAAATACATTTATCTGCATTTCTCACTATGAATGGATGATTGTCTTTTTCTTCTCTGTGATGTTTTTCACCATCATATTTTTCTGGTTCTACATCATATTCATTCGCATATTTGTAGAGTTTACATTCAAAATAGTCGTGGCAACCGCATTCTAAGCATCTCTTAGCATCTTCCACTGCTTCTTCTATTGAAAATCCTAAGTTTACTTCTCTGAAATTATCTTTTCTTTCCTCAGCAGATAGATGTCTCATTTTAGATCTGTATTTTATTTCTTTGTCTTTAACATCTTCTTTAGAAAAATCTTTTCTCTCTACAACATATGGTTTTCTATAAGGTACTAAATTACCTTCTAAGAAAGAGTTGATCACTTTTGAGGCTTTCTTAGCATCTCCAATAGCTTTTATTGCTATGTTAGCTCCTTGATTTATGACATCTCCCCCTGCAAATACGCCTTCAATATTTGTAGTAAAAGCATTTTCATCAGCTGCGATAGTACCTTTTCTTGTTTTTTCGATTATTTCAAAACCTTCAAGGCTTGATTCCTGACCAATTGCACCAATTACTAAATCTATGTCTATAAACTCAAACTCGCCTTCTATTGGTATTGGCTTTCTTCTCCCTGAAGCATCTTCTTCACCCAGCATCATCTTTTGCAATTTTATCCTAGTTGCTTTCCCATTTTCGCCAATTATTTCAAGAGGTGCAACCAAGAATTTAAACTCTACTCCTTCTTCTCTAGCCTCTTTGATTTCAATTTCCTCTGCTGGCATTTCAGCTTCTGTTCTTCTATATAAAACATATACTTCTTTTGCTCCCAATCTCACTGCAGTTCTAGCAGCGTCCATTGCAGTGTTTCCGCCACCGACAACAGCTACTCTATTTCCTATTGCAAGAGGTTCATTTATAGTGACTTTCCTTAAGAAGTCAATTCCACCCATTACTCCCTCTAGTTCCTCTCCTGGTACTCTCAAGCTAGAGCTCTTCCACGCACCAATAGAAACATAAACAGCATCATAATTATTCCTTACAAAATCCAAGTCCAAATCTCTACCGATTTTGATATTGTTTATCATCTTAACGCCCATTTTTTCAATGGTTTCGACTTCTTTGTCAATTACATGAGATGGTAACCTATATTCAGGTATCCCGTATCTAAGCATTCCACCCATTTGAGGCATTTGATCATATATATCCACTTCATGCCCATAAGTTCTTAAAAAATATGCACATGATAATCCTCCAGGTCCACCACCTATCACTGCAACTTTTTTTCCTGTTGGCGCTGGAATTTCTGGGATATAAACATCATCGCTGTTAAGATCCAAATCCGCTAAAAATGCTTTCATATAAGCTATCGAAATTGGTTCTTCAACGAGTTGTCTTCTACATGCATCTTCGCATGGATGTGGACATACTCTACCAATACTAGCAGGCAATGGCAATTGTTCCTTAATAAGCTTTAGTCCTTCTTTAAATTCCATATTTGCAGCTAAGCCAACATATCCTTGACAATCTGTATTACCAGGGCAAGCTAGTACACATGGTGGTCTGCAATCTCCAGTGTGATCAGATAAAAGTAATTCAAGTGTATTTTTTCTTGAGCTTAAAACTCTTTCTGAATTAGTAGTAACTACCATCCCTTCACTAGCCATAGTAGCACATGATCTAAGAAGTTTAGGATTCCCTTCAACTTCAACAACACATAGTCCACAAGAACCGTATATTTCAACTTTCTCATCATAGCATAAAGTAGGGATATCTATATTGTTTTCTCTAGCGATTTGCAATATAGTCTGTCCTTCCCTACCAACTACTTCTTTTCCATCTATGTTCAAATGAATTAAAGACATATTTCACCCCTACCTTCTTATAATATATTTACAGCATCAAATTTACATACTTCATAGCATTTCCCACATTTTATACAGGTTTCTTGATCAATGATGTGAATTTCTTTAACTTTTCCACTTATTGCTCCAACTGGGCAATTTCTTCTACAAACTCCACATCCAATACAATTGTCTGCTATTTCATAATGAATTAAAGGTTTACATGATTTTGCAGGGCATTTCTTGTCTCTTATATGTGCTTCATACTCATCTCTAAAGTATCTAATCGTACTCAATACTGGATTTGGAGCGGTTTGACCAAGTCCGCAAAGTGAACCATCTTTTACTTCAACCGCCAATCTCTCAAGTAATTCAATGTCTCCTTCTCTTCCATTTCCATCAACAATTCTTTCGAGTATTTCAAGCATTCTCTTTGTCCCAAGTCTACATTGGACACATTTGCCACAAGATTCTTTTCTAGTAAAATCTAAGAAAAATCTAGCCATGTCAACCATGCATGTGGTTTCATCCATTACGACCATTCCACCAGAGCCCATTATAGCTCCTACTTTCGTCAAAGATTCATAATCTACTGTCACATCCTCTAAAAATGCAGGAACACATCCTCCAGATGGTCCTCCCATCTGAACAGCCTTGAATTTCTTATCGTTTAATATTCCGCCGCCTATGTCATATATTATATCTTTAATTGGAATACCCATTGGCACTTCTACAAGTCCGCCTTTTTTTATCTTACCAGTCAATGCAAATACTTT
The DNA here is from genome assembly GCF_059568515.1 of Soehngenia saccharolytica DSM 12858. NCBI lineage: Bacteria > Bacillati > Bacillota > Tissierellia > Tissierellales > Tissierellaceae > Soehngenia > Soehngenia saccharolytica. The sequence goes on from NZ_JCANTN010000005.1 coordinate 55,670, forward strand.
TGTACCTTTCGATTTATCAGTGCCAAAACTTGCAAAAGCTTTTCCACCATTCCTAATAATCCAAGGCACATTTGCAAATGTCTCTACATTGTTTATATTTGTAGGCTTTCCCCAATATCCTTTTTGTGCAGGAAAAGGTGGTTTGATCCTTGGCATACCTCTTTCTCCTTCTAATGAAGCTATTAATGCAGTCTCTTCTCCACATACAAATGCCCCAGCACCTGCTTTTATTCTAATATCAAAATTAAATCCTGTTCCTAGGATATTTTCCCCTAAGTAACCTTTCTCTTTAGCTTGTTGTATTGCTATTTCAAGTCTCTTTATTGCAAGTGGATACTCAGCTCTTACATATATAATTCCCTCTTGAGCTCCGATTGCATACCCACCAATTATCATGCCTTCTAATACCCTATGTGGATCTCCTTCAAGGACGGATCTATCCATAAAAGCACCTGGATCGCCTTCGTCTGCATTGCATACCATATACTTAGGTGTTTCTTTCTCAATCTTAGCAGCATTCCATTTAAACCATGTTGGAAATCCAGCTCCACCTCTGCCTCTTAGTCCGGATACCTTAATCTCTTCTATTATGTCGTCTTGTGACAATTGAGTCAGGCATTTCTCAAGAGCTTTGTACCCTCCCCTAGCTATGTATTCTTCAATTCTTTCGGGATTTATTACTCCGCAATTTTCTATCGCAATCCTAACTTGTTTGTTTAATGCTTCTTCATCTTCATTTGAAATCTTTTTTTCTGTAATTATGTCTTTATTCATTGCTTTATTTACTAAATCAAGTATTTCATCGTCCATTACTTTAACAAATCTATCAAATTTGCCATCATCATAATATATATCGACTATAGGCTCTAAATGGCACATCCCGACACATCCTGTTATGTCGAGCTTTATATCTAATCCTTGGTCTACTTGTTCTTTTAATTTATCGTATACTTTTTTTGCGCCAGCAGCTATACCACAACTTCCTAAGCCAACTACTACTTTCATTACTTTTCACCTCTTTTTTGTAATGTAGCTTCTTTTATTTCCCTCAATATGTTTTTAGCTTTATCGGGTGTCAAACTACCATATGTTATTCCGTTAATCATCATTACAGGTGATAAGCTGCAGCATCCTAGACATGCCACATTATTTAGTGTAAATACATTGTCTTCAGTTGTCTCTCCATTTCTAATTCCTAATTCTTCATTGATAGCTTCTTCTATTCTGTCTGCGCCATTTACATGGCATGCTGTGCCTTTGCAAAGCATTATTAAATTGTCTCCTACCGGTTTTAGCCTAAACTGTGTGTAAAAAGTTGCAACTCCATAGATTTGTGATGTATGAATCCCAGTCTCTCTAGAAATATGTTCTAGAGCAGATAATGGAAGATACCCGTAAATTTCCTGCGTATGCTGTAAAATAGTTATCAAACTTCCCGGTACATTTTTGTACTTGTCTAAGATTTCATCCATCAATCTTAGATCTACTTCTTCGTCTCTGAAGTGTTTTTTTAAATCTTTAGCACCACAGCACTCCACAATACCAACTCCTTTACAAAAGATATTAGCCTTCAATAGCATTATATATTATAGTTAGAAAATAAACAATAAATAAAGCTACTTGTTCTTCTTTGTTAATTATATAACTTTGTTTACAAAAATGTAATTATTTTTTCAATATTTACACAAAACCCTTTTTATCGAAATTGTGATTATAGTAGATAAAAAGGGTTTTATGTTTACTTCTTTAATTCATTCTGCAATTCTACAATAGACTTTAGACTAATTTTGCTTCTATCTATGTCTAATAGATCAAGTATTTCGTATAGCTTGCTCTCATCTCCTACCTCTATTTCAATATAGGGGTAAGGGTATGTTGCTTCATCCCAAATATCGAAGAATATTTGTGCATCCCTAAATTCATATACCTTTCTTTTCTTATATCCAATATTTATTTTGTCAAATCCCAATTCTCTTAACAAAGTCAACATTGTCTCTTTGGAGTCTATTTTAACATTTAGCTCCAAGTTTTCTCTCAAATCATCATTCTTAATGTTCTTCTTAAGGGTTAAAGTTAAGTCAGTTTTTGAATTTAACCTATCTTTAGTCTCTCTTATTCTAAGATATGCATCGGTGTAAGACTTAATTGGATTTTTTGTGGAATCTATTAAAATATTCTCCTGTTCCTCATCTGAAATGAGCGTACCTCCTTGATCAATTACCTTCCTCTCAACTTCATTTAAATCAACATTTAGTATTTTTACTTCTAGTTCTTTTTGCATAAGCAACTCTCTTCCACTAAAGAATAAGCATCTTTATCGCATATGACAGTTAAATTAGAATGTAGATGCAAGAAAGACACAGGTAGATACGTAGTAATTCTGTCTTTAGTCAAAAATTCAAATAGTGCTTTACTTTTACTTTTTCCACTGGCTAATAGGATTATTTCTTTACTTTTTAATATTGAACCAATTCCCATAGAGATTGCTTTTTTGGGAACATCGTCAAGTGAATTGAAAAATCTCGAATTAGCTATAATTGTATCTTCAGTTAAGTCAACAACAGATGTCTTAGTATTTAAATATTCGCCAGGCTCATTAAAAGCAATATGACCATTGCCACCAATTCCTAATAGCTGAACATCAACTCCTCCTGACTTTTCTAATCTATTCTCATATTCCTCCACTTCTTTACTTAAATCTAAAGCCTTTCCATCTGGGATATTTACATTTTTCAAATCGATATTTATCCACTTGAAAAGATTCTCCATCATGAAATAATAGTAGCTATTAGGATTGTCTTTATCCAATCCCACATACTCATCTAGATTGAATGTTGTTATTTTGCTAAAATCAATTTGGCCTTCTTTATACATTTTTACTAACTCCTTATACGTTCCAATAGGTGTGGAACCTGTAGCTAGCCCCAATATGATGTTAGGTTTTTCTTTTACTTTTGATCCAATCATTTGTGCACAAACTTTACTCATCTCATCGTAATTCTCTTTTACTATTACTTTCAATATCATCACTCCAAATCTTTTTTAATTTAAAATCTAAATAATCGCTTGACACAAGATAACACGTTATGCCCTCCACATCTCCTTCGACTGCATATTTATGCCCTTGAGAATGCAAATGTCCGTAAACACATATGTCTACTTCATATTTTTTTAACATATAAAAAAAATCATTGGGCTTTAAATTCAAATCGAAAGGAGGATAATGCAACATTGCTATTTTAAGCTTTGCTGATTTAGGCATTGTAGTCAATGATTTCTCTAATCTCATCAACTCTCTATTATATATTTTTAGGTCATCTTCAGTAAATAGCTCGGAATCCTTTGATGACCAAGCTCTTGTCCCAGCTATAGCTATTCCATCGTATATATATGAATCATTTTTTAAAAAATGTATTGTATTAAGGCCTAGAGAATTTAATTTAGCTACACTACTCCACCAATAGTCATGATTACCTTTTATCAAAACCTTTACGCCAGGCAAGTCGTTTATTTTCATCAAATCTACTTTGGCTTCTTCTAATTTTAACGCCCAAGATATATCTCCGGGTATCAATACTAGATCATCGTCTTTTACATTTTCTATCCAATTCTGAAATATTTTTTGTTCATGATTTTCCCACTCTACACCAAATATGTCCATTGGTTTGTTTTTTGTCGCATCTAAGTGCAAGTCTCCTATTGCATAGATCATTTTACACCTCTATTCGTTTCATATTTGTAAAAAATTAACTTCACATTCCATTTTTTCGAGAAGTATTTGTTCAGTTTTGTGGCAAGTAAAAAGAATGACTTGCCTTTCTTCTTTTATTTTATTCAGCATATCTAGAGTGTTTTTTAAACGTTCATCATCGAAATGTGCAAAGGGTTCATCTAAAATTACAGGTAATTTTTCTGCACCTATTTCCTCGCTCAAAGCTAATCTTAACGCAAAGTTTATTTGATCAACAGTTCCATAACTTAATCTATCTAAACTTATTAGTTTGTTGGTTTTAGGTTCTAATACTTTCATACACATATCCTTGTCAACCTTTATAGTAGAATATTTCCCGCTAGTAATAAAATTAATCTTTTCACCAATTTTTCGATTAAGTTCTGGAGCAAAATTTGAATGAATATCTTCTGAAATTCTATTTATCTTGCTCTCAGCAATTTCAATTGCTTTAAGCTCTAAATCGTATTCATCTAATTTATTCTTCAACACCTTATTTTCTTCCTCTATATACATTTTTTCTTCGAATAAATTATCAGTAGACTTTAGAATTCCTTCTAAATTGCTAAGTTTCTTTTCTAATTCCATACGTTCGTTTCTTTTATTCCTAAGTTCTGTCTCTAAATCGCTTTTCTTATCGTAATTTAATGGCTGACTTATGGATTTGATATTATTAAACTCGTTTTCAAGTTCTTCAAAACTATCTGTTTTTAAAAGAGTTTTCAAAATATCTTCATTTAATCTCAATTCATTTTCTAAAACCTTATTTTCTCTGTGCTTTTCATACGCTTGATATATCTCTTCAATGCTATTTACTTCGTGCTTAGATAAAATTTCTTCTATTTTCTGTCTATAATTGTCAAAGGTTTTTTGAGTTAATATCTCTTTATCTTCTAAATCCTTTAATCTCATCTTCATTCTATAAATATCTTTTTTGTCTAGATCTAGAAGATTTATTTCTGAAATTATATCGTCTAATTTCTCTTTCAAATCTTCAACATCTGAAAATCCTTCTTGCTTCAACAAAGCTAAATAATCGCTTTTTTCATTTTGATATTGATCTAAAATGTCAATTTGTTTGAGCACTTTCTTCCTATATCCGTGTAATATAAGAATGAAAACCCAAATTGCTTGTATGGATATTAATGCAATCATATTCCTTTTATTAAAAGCATAAACAGATATTGATGTGTCTATAGCTATAAAGAGAATAGTCAACACATTAATGAATTTAAGCCTTTGCTTAGTCTTTCTGTCAATATCCTTTTCAAAACTATTGACTTCCTTCTTAGGCTCAAGTTGAATTAATTTATTTATTTTCTCTTTCGACTCAATTAAGTTAAGATATCTATTCTCATCATATCCAATATCATTTATATTGGATATGATCTGAGCTTTCTCCCTATTGATCATATTTAATTCATTTTGATATCCTTCTAAAATTTTATCAATATTTTCAATCTCTATTATATCTTCATTGGAAATATCTAGTATAGGATTAATTATTTCTATCTTTTCTCTTGTTAGAGCTATATTGTCAACCAATTTTTTTGCCTTTAAATACTTCTCAAATTTTTCATAATAATAAATTTTATCTAGATTTGAATTAAGTTCTTCGATATATGTATTTAATTCAGATATCTCTTTTATAACATTTAATCTTTTAATTAGATATTCATCATACTGTTGTTCTTTTGCTTTTATCTCTCTAAGCCTTTCCTCATTCTTTCCCACTTTATCTATGATTTTCGCATAATCACTAGTTTTTGCTTTTATGCTGCCTATTTCTTTTCTCTTATTCTCAAGTAAATTCAGTGCATTATTCAACGATATATTCTCGCTGTTAGTTTGATAGCTATTGGATAATCTTTCCCTTAATTTTTCAGAAATCTTCTTATCTACTGTGGCTTCATTCTGTCCTAAACTTATTGTATTCTTGAAAGTTGTATAATCCATGTTAAAGAAATAAAATCCAGGTTGAATAATTCGCGTATTTCCTGAATTTGCAAATTTTTTTGTTATATCTTCTCCGGTCACTTCGTTGTAAACTCTTAAATCTTCAGAGTTTTTCTTAAAAGTTCGTTCTATCCTGTAATAGACCTTTTCGTGTTCGAATAGCATACTTCCCCTATAGTCTGTTCTATCAAATGGCTCATATTTTTTTAATTCATCAAGATAAATTGTCTTTTTAGCATCAGGTTTAAGAAAACCATAGAACATTCCATGAATAAAAGCTTGAATTGTGGATTTCCCAGCTTCATTCTTTCCATACACAACATTTAAGCCATCATCAAGATCCAAAATGAAATTCTCGAATTTACCAAAATTTGTTAATATGATTTTCTTTAATTTCAAATCATTCAGCCCCTTGTAATAAAGCACTTAGTCCAATATACAGCGCTTTCTTATTTATTGGATCAATGAGTTCATCGTCATTAAAACTGTCAATATAATATTGAATCAATGTGTCTTTATATGATTCTCTTAAGCTTTCTAAATCAAAATCCTCAATACTATTGTCTACTACATCGACATAGAAATATTCTCTTTTCAAATACTCTTTAAGTGTATCGATGTCAAATTCTCTTGCTTTTATTCCATTAATCTCTAGCATCAAAAAATCCAAATTGCTGTGGCTTACATTATTAATAATTGAATTTACAACATCTTGATAATTCATATCTTCATTAATTGATATCTTGTAGCTTAGGTATCTTCTTTTTGAAAATGGAATGAATTTAAAAGTATTTTCTTCCCCAATTATTCCTTCAATGTAGCCTCTGTCCCCTGTCTCAGTAATGTCTAATGGTTCTAAGCTTCCACAATAAGCCATGTTTTCATAAATAAATTTTGGCTTATGTATATGTCCAAATGCAACATAGTCTAAATTTAAATCCTTAAGTTTTTGAAATTCAAAATTCATATAAGCTGAAGTATCATCTCCATGAAGCACCAATATATTTGATGAATCTTTTTTTATCTCAATCTGATTGATTATAGAAGACTCTTTTCTAGAATAGTTATCCCAACTGTATCCGATTACATTTAAATTTAAATCTCTAAAGTATATGCTATCCAATCCACTTTTCCCAAGAATCGTCACGTTGTCAGGCCATTGTTCAGTAAGATAAAAAGAATTCGAATGAAATTTATCATGATTGCCACTAATTATTATCACTTTAGTTGAAGGAATACTCTCTAAATTACCAGTCAATCTAAAAAAATCTTTAAAAGTAAATGTATCGTTTTCAAATAAATCGCCTGCTATTAATAGGAGATCTATACTCTGTTTTTTAACTTGATTAATTAATTTTTCAAATGTTTCCCACAGTTCTTTTCTCCTGATATTACCTATCTCCCCACCAAAGTATGAATCTTTGAAGTTAGTGCCTAAATGAATATCAGCGGTATGTATAAACTTAATCATATCAATCCCTCTATTCAATATTATTATAGGATATTATATTGATTTTTTTCATATTTTCTTTAATTGTGACAAGACTAGTCTCATGAAGATCATCCCTCTTAACAAGTCCACAAGCAAATGCCAATCTCATCATCATCTCAATATCATATTCTCTATTAATAGAATTTGCAACACCTGCCATTAAATAACCTGTATTAATGCATTCTTTTATCAGTGAATTTACCTCAATTTCAAACACTCTTTCCCGGTTAACTAAAAAGTAATTGTCATCTTTAATTACTACAACAGCTCTTTTAACATTTTGTTCTAATAAATAATTAGCTGCTTTAATTATTTCGCTATTAGAGCAAAGTTTAATATTAAGAATCTCTTCAAGCGTATTCACATCAACTAAACACGTATCCAGTTCTGTCCCAAGTATATATTTATAATTTATCATATCTAATCTAAGAATCAATTTGATATTGTTCTTTGATGCATTGTTCAAGATAAATCTCAGCGCTTCGTCTTCTATTACATTGATGTTGTCGTATGACAAGAAAACTATGTTATAGTCTAAAATTATATCAGATACCAATTTAAAAAACTTATTAATCTCATCACTGGTAAGTCTCATATTATCATCTTTTATCAATTCCACTTTATCAGGGTATCTTAGTGCTAAATTTTCTCTAATCTTATCTTTAATTTCGACAGTAACGTGATCAATGCCATCTTTATTTAATGTATCTAAATATAGTTGGCTTGAATTATCCTGGCCAATAAAAGATAACAATTTGCAATCTTGGCCCAATATCTTACACATGTAACAAAAATCAATCCCTTGTCCTACTGCATTTTCAGCCCTCTTGACAATACTGTATTCATTAATACTTGATCTTTTTAATGTTAAATGTTTCTGAAATATCGGAAGAAATTCTATCGACAAAATCATACAATCACCTCTAGCTATTATTACCCATAATTATACTATAACATGCCATTCTTAGATTGAAAGAACTTCACATAAATAATATAATTAGCTTAGAGGTGATTTATAATTGAAAGATTATAGTATATTTGATGTAATAGGTCCTGTAATGGTTGGACCATCTAGCTCGCATACAGCAGGAGCTGTAAAACTTGCAAAGACTGCTATGGAACTTTCTGAAAAGGGATTCTATAAAGTTATATTCTACCTTCATGGTTCATTTGCTAAAACCTACAAAGGCCATGGAACTGATAAGGCTCTAGTAGCTGGAGTTTTAGGATTTGAGCCTTCAGATGAAAGGGTAAAGCATTCCTTAGATATTGCAAAATCAAATAATTTAACAATAGAGTTTAAAGAAATTGAATTTGAGTATGCACATCCAAATACAGCGAAAATTGAATTTCACTACCTAAATAGCCCATCATTTTTTGTGATTGGTTCTTCAATTGGAGGCGGAAATGTTGTCATAACAAATATAAATGGAGATGATGTTGAATTTACTGGACAATATCCTACGATTCTTCTAAAATACATAGATAAAAAAGGTATGATCAGTCAAATAAGTACCATTCTTTCAAACAATGAAATTAACATAGCAAGTATGAAGGTAACAAGATCAAACAATCTAGCAACATTTGTTTGTGAAACAGATAATTTGATAACAGATTCAGCCAAAGAAGAAATATTAAAGATAAAAGATATAGAAATTGCTAAATTTATCAATCCAGTTAGGAGTTGAACAAATGTATAATAAAGCTTTTGATGTAATTAAACTGTGCGAGCAGGAAAATAAAAAGATTTCTGAGATTGCTATACTCAAAGAAGCAAAAATGCGAAATTTGACAGAAAAAGATGTTATCGATGAAATGAAAAGTGTACTTGAAATAATGAAAAAATCAGCAACATCAGGATTAGAATCACCTATAATATCACATTCAAAGATTACTGGTGGAAATGCAGTAAAAATAAATAATTATTTGAATAGCAATAAATCTCTAAGTGGTGATTTAATAAATAAAGCTATGGCTATGGCGGTTTCAACATCTGAAGTAAATGCTTCCATGGGAGTCATATGTGCTGCACCTACTGCTGGGGCATCAGGAATATTGCCATCGAGCATATTGAATGCCAAAGAGAAATTGGGTTCAAGCGATGAGGATCTAGTCAACGCTCTTTTTACAGCCGCAGTAATTGGTGAATTAGCTACAAAAAATGCAACTGTATCAGGGGCCGAAGGAGGTTGTCAAGCAGAATGTGGTGTCGCTGCTTCAATGTCTGCAGCTGCTATTGTTGAAATGGCAGGTGGCAGTCCAATAGACTCATTTAACGCAGCTAGTTTTGCGCTAATAAATGTCATGGGCTTGATTTGTGATCCTGTCGCTGGATTGGTTGAATACCCTTGTTTTCTTAGAAATGCATCTGGTGTAGTAAATGCATTTGTCTCTGCAGACTTAGCATTAGCTGGCGTTCAAAGTCTAATACCATTTGACGAAGTATTGGAAGCCATGTATAAAGTTGGCAAATCCTTGCCTGAAACATTGAGAGAAACTGCTTTAGGAGGTATAGCTACAACTCCTGCAGCAAAAGAAATTGCTAGGAGGTTCTACAATGGAACTACCGAATAACCTAAATTTAATCTACCCAAATGATATAGCTAATAAGCTCTTGGAATTAAAGTACAATCATAACTTCAATATTGATGTATTCTTAAATGAAATCAATCCATATCTCAGCAAATTAAAAGACAACTCTATTAGAGACTGGGCAATTGAATTGTTTGATTATGCTATATTCAAGTCATATCCTCATAAAAAATCCAAAGCTATAGATCCTAGCTTGATAGAGATTTATGAAATAACGCTCAGTCTTTTATCATATATCAATGGCGATGACTATCTTAATTATGATTTTGAAAAATCTAGAGAATATTACAAGTTTAGAGAAGCTTATCTCTCATCATATATATATGAAATCATGCAATTAGACATGTTTCTATACGAAAGAAACACATTAGAACATGTTATAGGTGTAAAAAATGTTGCGATGCACATAGCTTTACAGCTCAATGAATTAGGCTTGCCGATAGACTTAAATGTAGTTTTGGCCTCATCTTTAGGTCATGACATTGGAAAATACGGAGTAAGTATGAATGAACAAAAAAGAGTCCCATACCTCCATTATTATTACACTCAATATTGGTTTGATAAGTATGATATGGAGAAAATGGGTCATATAGCTTCAAATCACTCAACCTGGGATTTAGAATTGGAAACTCTTCCCTTGGAATCATTGATATTAATCTACTCGGATTTTAGAGTAAAAAATGTAAAAGAAAATGATGTATTAAATATGAAAATTTTGACATTGGAGGATTCATTTGAAGTAATTCTCAATAAATTAGACGATTTAACTGAACAAAAGATGAAAAGGTACGAAAAAGTATACGCTAAACTAAAGGATTTTGAAGACTATCTGCAATTTATGGCTGTTGATACTACTTTATCAGGGCAATTAGGCCAAAGAAAAAAGCAACATACTTGCCTATTAGATAGCAATAAAATAGCAACAACATACAAATACAAATCAATAGAAAATAACATCTATTTGATGTCAAACCTCATAAATGAAGAGAAATTTCTTGAAATCCTTGAAATGGCGCGTGGTGAAGAAGACTGGAGACGTCTCAGAATATATCTTCAAATTCTAAGAGAATACTCTACTTATTTGACACAGAGACAAAAAGAAATCTCATTACGTCTTTTAAGAGATTTATTATTACATAAAGAGGAAGATATAAGAAAAGAATCCTCAGAAATAATCGGTAAAATAATTGCAAATTTTGATGAAGAATACAGAAAGGAACTTCCAAAAGATGCAGCTGTAGAAATTAATTATAAAAAAAGCGATCAAATTTTTAGTGACTTGTTGAATGATTTGCTATTTCCAGACTACAAGATATTTGAATCTCAAAATGAATGGCTATATAATCTAAAAACTATTGTAAAATCAATTTTCTTAGAATGCAAGGAGAATTATTATACGATTTATTTTGACTCACTGAGTAAATTTTATACAAATAGCCAAAATATTCCAGTTCTTTCTCAGTTTTATTTAACTCAGACAATTAGCTATATCCCAATTAATTTTTTGGATCAAAACAGACAGGATATATTCATACAATATTTATTTGAAAATCTAAACTCGCCATATGAAACTATAAGAATAAGCACTCTTGACAAATGTCTGGAAATATTTGATAGTGTGCTAGATAAAACTTTTAAAGAATATCTAATTCTTTATTTAGTAAATAATTCTAAAAAAGCAAATTCTACTGCTGAAAACTATCTAAGATTGATTTTAGCTGGAAAACTAAATATATCCCCTGAATTGAAACTATTGCTGGAAAATAATTTTGAAACTGATAAAACAAATATCTCAGAGATTTTTTTGGAAAACTTGAAAACTGCAACTGGCTGGATTTACAAAAAAATAAACATAGATATTTTATACGATCAAGTCAAAAAAAATCCTGTTGAAACAGGTATGCATACTGCAATTCACTTTTGCAATCTATTAAAAGTAAGTGCAATAGAGAAAGTCAGAAATTACAGTGGTCATACTCTTTTGTCAATCTTCCCTATGCTATCCTTAGAACAAAGAAATGATGTTGCTATTGAACTTCTAAGAGCTCTTGAGATGGACAACTATCAATTTACTAAGTTCATTCCAAACTATCTAGGCAAGCTCTTTTTGTACTTAAGACCCAAAGAATTAGATGAAATAATAGATGACTTAGAAGATAAGATTAAAGTTTCCGAGCCTCAAACATGTATTTTATTATTAAACACCATCGGTATAGCCATTGAGAATTATCATAATTATAAAAATTCTTTCCCTGAAGATATGGAAATTAATAGCAAACGACTATATAGGCTGTTTAGCATTTTGCTTATGCCACTGTCTTCTTATAAAGATGAGCTAAAGATAGAGTCATTGACAGTTATATCTAATCAAATATTCAGTTCAAAGAATATGCCATTACAAGAGAAAAAGCTGTTGTTTACGAAATACTCTAAGAAATTGCTTACGCTCGTGGAGGATAAAATTGAAAACAATTATGTTTTTTACAGTAATGCCGCATCTTTAAACAAAATATACAAGTATATATTAGAATGTGAATTTGAAAAAGTCGATTTATCAATAGAATCCTTCGATAAAGTTGCATTCTTTCCTGGTGCATTTGATCCTTTTAGCCTAAGTCATAGACAAATTGCAAAAGAAATTCGAAAACTCGGCTTTGAAGTATTCCTGGCCGTTGATGAATTTTCATGGTCCAAAAGAACAGAAGCTCATCAGTTTCGAAGAAATATAATCAACATGACAGTATCTAAAGAGGATGGTATTTACATTTTCCCAACAGACATGCCGATAAATATAAGCAATAAAAACGATCTAGAACTATTAAAAAATATCTTTACTACAAAGGAAGTTTATTTGGCAGTAGGCACAGATGTAATACTAAACGCTTCAGCTTACAAAGTAAATGAGGAAATTCTGAATTTTTCTCATCTTGTATTCGATCGCAGAACTTCTGCACTGCCTTCATTTGAAGAAAATAAACTAAAAGATGCCTTAAAAAAAATAAAGGGAAATGTAATTGAATTGTCGCTTCCTACTCAATATGAGGATATTAGCTCGACAAAAATAAGGGATTACATAGATCAAAATCGTGATATATCAAAGCTTATAGATCCTATGGCGGCTGAGTATATAAGGAATTTTAAGTTATATATAAGAGAGCCTCTCTATAAATCATTAATAGAGACTAAAAAGATAAATGTAAGTATTTATAGAGATTTAAATGATGAGCTTGTAGATTTTTTAATCAATAGCTTTGGATCATATATCAACGAGGATAATCTAATAAAAGTTAGAGATAAACTCAGTTATAGGATTGTTCTTCTGACTGAATCTAACACTTCTGAACCACTTGCTTTTTCAATATTTTACTGGGTAAGGCATTCGAGACTTTTCGAAGAATTTAAAGACCAGAATATTACAGAATATATAAGAAAAAATTCAAATGGAAGAACAGCGGTTATCTCATGCCTTTTTTCAAAAAATTTTGATGAAACTTATATGGAAATGGTTTTAAATGAATCATTATCTATCGCAATAAACAGAGACTACAATAATTGTATATATTACAATAGCATAATAAATGGAAACAATGAGTTAGCTCAAAAGTGTATTGAGCTTCAAGGATTTTTAAGAACATATTTTGCAATCGATAATAGTCCTATTTATCTAGTAGATATGAATAACCCTATCAGCCTTAATTTAGACTTGGAAAATATGCTAAAATCACCATATAGCTCTGAACCAAAAATTTTAAAAGCAATCGGCTTGACAAGAAATAGGTTAAAAAAAGCCGTAGCGGATTTATATCCAGGCAATTTAGTGATAACTTTTTCAAAAGATATGATATATTCAAAACTCATTCAAAAAGTTTGTGATGAAAATAATGTCTCGACAGTAGATTCCAATAAGACCAAGCTTGGCAAAAAAATGTGTGTCCCTTTCGGAATTATATTAAACAAAACTCTAGTGCCAAATACTGTTACTAAAACTCTTCACACCGAAAAACAGTTTTCAAAAGATGTGGAAAGCTTTACAATAAGAAATTTTCCAAACTATTTGTCTCTAAAAGAGCAGTGTAAAGTAATTAAATCATACAGTAGACCTGTAATTTTAGTGGATGACATATTACATAATGGATACAGATTGCAAATAGTGGCTCCTCATCTACTAGAACAAGACGTAAAAATATCTAAATTATTAGTTGGCATTCTGTCAGGTAGGGGTAAAGAAACGGCTCAACTGATGAATTTAGATGTCGATAGCGCTTATTTTATACCCAATCTAAAATTATGGTTAAATGAAAGTGCCCAATACCCGTTCTTAGGTGGAGATATGATAGAAGGAGAGCAATCGGATAGTAATTTATTAACCAGCGTCAATCTTTTGCTGCCTTATGTATATCCTAAATATATTAAAGACTCCTTAAATAAAAAGGTATTTGAATTATCAAAAATATGTTTAGAAAACACTCTATTGATATTTAATGAAATTGAAAAAGTATATCAAGAAATAAACGAAAAAAATCTCAACATAAATACATTGGGTGAAGTACTATTTACACCTAGAATACCAGATATAGACCAAAATCATTATGCAAAGAATTTCATGAAACCATCAGATTTTATCAAAAAAGACCTAGTCTATTTAAAAAGACTTGAATCACCATAAAGTTAAGAGGAGGGTATAAATGCATTATTATAAATTTAATGATAATAAACTTTTTTCAACAATCGAATATGAGGAGCTTGAACAAGTAGAAGAGAAAACATTCTTTGATTCTGTTGATGAAACAGTTTATTATCTTAATCCTAAAAATCCATTAAATTCAAGAAGGGCATTTTGTTTGAATGATGTATCACAGTTGTTTTCTAAAGATGAATCTGTCAATTTGCTTTACAAAAATGATTTTGTTGATTATTCTATTAGTCCACTTATTGAAAAACTAATAGCAGAAAGAAAAATAAAATCAATTAACACAAATTATCCTACATGGAAAGATGAATTGAAAAAACTTCCTAATAAATGGAGAATAAATGTCATGGCATTAGGAGATGTAGGAAGCACTTTGCTTGTAGGTTTAGTATTGTTAGGAGAAGACATTGAAATTGGTATTTACGATAGAAATGAAAACAAATTAATGAGATGGGAAAGGGAATTAAAACAGATTAGAGTTCCTTTTGATGTAGATCGTTTCCCAAAAATTAAAGTTCTTAATGAAGATGAGTTGTTTGAATGCGACATGTTTGTATTCTGTGCATCTAAAGGTATTCCTAAAATCGGTGAAAAGTTAAGCGATTATAGGATGGTTCAGTTCGAAGAAAATAGCAAAATAGTTTCTGAGTATGCTATAAAGGCAAGAAATGAAAAATTTAAAGGAATATTTGCAGTTGTTAGCGATCCCGTAGAGCTATTATGCAAGGCTGCATTTTTGTCGAGCAATAAAGATG
Organism: Soehngenia saccharolytica DSM 12858; assembly: GCF_059568515.1. Lineage (NCBI taxonomy): Bacteria > Bacillati > Bacillota > Tissierellia > Tissierellales > Tissierellaceae > Soehngenia > Soehngenia saccharolytica. The sequence goes on from NZ_JCANTN010000005.1 coordinate 70,885, forward strand.
CTAATGGTAAATTTGATTTTTATGGTCTAGCTTCTAATCAAATCATTGGCTATGGTTTAGGTGTCATGAATGCACGAGCAGTGTACTACGCAGAAAAAGATCCTGCACTTCTACATTATAAAAATGAGGGTAGAGTTTTTGGCCCTCATGGTAGTGGATTAGTTGTTGCTGACAGCATCATTAATTATGACGATGATAAATCAAAGCTGTTAACACAAAAATGTGTCAATGCAAATATAGAGGTCCGAGAATTAGGCTTTAAACCCTATGTAGCCCCAAGCTTATCATCTGGAGCTTTGTCAATACTCGCAACTATAAGAGGTGACTTTTTTTATGGTTCAACTTTGATGAAAGATGCTTTTTTTGGAAGTAAAATGAGGCTAACTAATTCCGGAATCGAAATTGAACAGAACAATTTAGATTATAAACTGAGACAAAGAATTGAAATATCTTTTAATGAACTAAGGAGCATTATATGAAAGAAAATATATTAATAATACCATCGAATCCAAGTGAAATGCTATGTAGAATGATAGAATCAGCAGTAGAAGATAATAATATGCTTCGAATTTACGATATAACTGATGATTGCGATTTAAGCAATAAAAATATACTATTGGCAATAGAATTAAATTCTATCGGTACAAATAATAATTTAAATTTAATACTAGATAAATTAACTCAAAAGGGGTTAGATTCTTTAATGAATTCTAAAGCTAGTATACTAATTCATAGTAATTACAATAATTTTACAAAGACATATGCACAACAAGTAATATACTTGATGAACAGATTGGGTTGCAGGTTCCCTGGAAGGCCAATAGTTGAAGCCAATGAAAACTTAGACAATTTTATTGCTATGCAAAAAATATTCAATCTCCCTCTAGAAGAAATACTCCTCATGAAATCTCAAGAACTAGGAAGAAAACTTTTTTCCGAACAAGAATTTTATCGGAATAAAAATGTTGTCGCAATTCATTCTTCAAATAAGGAAACATCAAATACGCTTATGCTTTGGGAAATGGTTAAGAATAATTTAGGAGATTTATATGTAAAAGATATAAACTTAGGAAATGGGAAAATAACAGACTGTAGAGGTTGCGGATATAAAACTTGTAAATATTTTGGCAAACAATCAAAATGTTATTATGGTGGAATTATAGTAGAAGAAGTATACCCTTCAATATTAGATTCTTCTACTATAGTATTTTTATGCCCAAACTATAATGATATGCTCACCGCAAACATTGTTGCTACAATAAATAGGTTAACTGCCTTATTTAGAAAAACTAAATTCTATGATAAAAGAGTTTTTGGAGTTGTTGTTTCAGGTTATTCTGGGTCTGATGCTCTTTCTAAACAATTGATAAGCAGCCTAAATATAAATAAGACTTTTGAGTTGCCTCCGTATTTCTCATTAGAAGTGACAGCAAATGACCCAGGATACATCAATAAAATTCCCAATATACAAACGATCGCTAAAAATTTTGCAGACAATATTAAAAAAGATCTCTATCTATCTTAATGCTATATATTTCCAGTTATTCGTCCTAAATCTCAACGTAATAACTAACCATCTAGTAAATTGGTCTATGAACACAGCTATCCATGCTCCAACTAGTCCTATCTTTAGTACCAAAACTAAATAATATGCAATTATAATTCTTACGCCTAATACCCCTATAAAAGTGGATATCAACGTCCAAACGGTATCCCCTGCTCCTCTTAGCCCACCTGAAAGGATTAGTTGTGAACATTGAAATGGCATAGTAAAAGCCATTAGTTTCAATATTTTAGCAGCTTCCTTTAATACAGCTGGATCATCTGAATAAAGCATTGCTACATATTTGCCAAAAAAGAAAAACATTATCATCATAAATATTGATATTACTACTCCAATTTTTTGGCATTCTTTTATGTATGCTTCTGCCTCATCTTGTTCATCTGACCCTAAACTTCTGCCAGTCAGAGTCGAGGCAGCTATGCCAAAAGCTTGACCCGGAGTAAAAGATAAATTCAAAATATTTAAGCATATTTGATGAGTAGCATATGCTACAGTGCCTAAAGAAGCAACTATTTTAACAAACAACAAAACTCCCAATCTGAAAGCGATTTGCTCTAATGATGCCGGAAGTCCTATTTTGATTAAATTGTATATAACATCCTTATCAAAATGAAATTTGTCTTTAATGTTTAGCTTTATTACGCTATGACTTTTTCTAAGGTGATTTGTAACGAAAATTAACGCGACAAATTGAGAAAAAGTTGTTGATATACCTGCTCCAGTAATGCCTAATGGCTTTATCCCAAACAAACCATATATTAAAATTGCATTCCCAACTACATTTAATAAATTTACTTTTATATTTATATTCATAGGAGTTTTAGTATCGCCTGCGCCTCTTAGAGCTGCAAATATTGAAAAATTAAAGCTTTGAAAAGCAAATCCTAAAGTAGCTATCTTGAAATAATCTTTTCCGATTGCAATTGCATCTGCTTTTGCTCCAAAAAAGTGCATCAACTCCTCTGTAAATCCTAATCCAAGAATTAATATAGGTACTACCAATAAGACTTGAGTTAATATTATGATATGCTTCACAACAGATTCAATTTTATCTTCTCTTTTCCCTCCAATGTATCTGGCAACCATAGCAGTAGCGCCAACATTTAGTGCTTGCACTAGTGAAAGTCCAATAAAAATCAATTGATTTGTTATACCTACTGCTGCAATAGATGCAGTTGATATTTCATGCCCACCAAAATGTCCCAACATCATCATGTCTACCATGCCAAATAAAGTACCCAATAGTAATTCGATAAAAACTGGAGTCGCTATCTTCAAAATCTTATTTCTCTTATTTTCTTTTACAATACTTTCATTCAAACTGCTTCGCCTCACTTGATATGTAATTAGACACGCTAAATATTATAGCACTATATTTTTCAAAAAACAACAATGGAGAGCATTAACGCTCTCCATTGTTATGATCTTAATTAATTGACAGATTCCATTCTGTGTAAAATTACTTTTTCTATCAGATTTAATTTTTCATTTGCCTCTTCTTTAGTCTCTGCTATAGTGTAGATATATAATTTAATCTTTGGTTCAGTCCCTGATGGCCTAATCGCGTACCATGATCCATCGTCCAAGAAAAATCTCAATACATTTGACTTCCCTGCATCGGTTTCATCTCTTAAATAGTCGATTGTGTCTTTAAGCATCATCTCACCTATTGACATGATAGGTTGATGTCTTATATCATCCATCATCCTTTTAATTCTATATTGCCCCTCAATTCCTTCCAAAACAATTGATATCTGCTTCTCTGCATAATAGCCATATTCATGGTACATATTCTCAAGTACGTCCAACAATGACATGCCTTTGTTCTTATAGTATCCAGCCATCTCGGCTACAAGCATTGAAGAAACAATGGCATCTTTATCTCTTACTAAATCTTGATAAACATAGCCGATACTTTCCTCATATCCAAACAAAAATTTGTACTCACCTGTAATGTCCCACTCATTGGCTTTAGCGCATATATTCTTAAATCCTGTCAAAGTTTCAAATGTTGCTACTCCATATTTACTTGCAACCGCTTTTCCCAAATCTCCAGTAACTATGCTTTTAACAATCGCTGCATTTGATGGCAAATCATTTTTGGCATGTCTTTGAGTTACAATGTAATTTACCAACAAAGCTCCCGTCTGATTCCCATTTAAGTAGGTATAATCGCCTTTATCATTCATCACCGCAATAGCAACTCTATCGCAGTCAGGGTCAGTGGCTAATAGTAAATCGGCTTTTTCTTTAAGCCCAAGGTCTCTTGCGTATTTAAATGCTTTAGTATCCTCTGGATTAGGATACCCTACAGTCGCAAAAGTAGGATCAGGGTTCTCTTGTTCTGGAACAATTATAATGTTGTTAAAGCCTCTCTCTTTTAAAACTCTTCTAACAGGTTTGTTCCCAGTTCCATTTAGTGGAGTATAGACAATTTTTATGTCTTTATCAACATTTTCATCGTTTATGGTCATGTTTAATATTTCTCTAGTATATTGATCGTCTATCTCTTTACCTAGAATTTGAATTAAGCCTTTATTTTTTGCTTCTTCAAAATCTATCATTTTTACATTTTTATAATGACCAATTTTTGAAATTTCAGAAAGAATTTCATCTGCTATTTCATCTAGTATTTGAGAACCTTCTTCCCAATATACTTTATAACCATTATAATCTTTTGGATTATGGCTTGCAGTTATAACTATACCTGAAATTGTGCCAAGCTTTCTAATTGTGTAAGATAACATTGGTGTTGGTCTTATATCATCAAATAAATATACCTTAATCCCATTAGCTGCTAATACTCTAGCTGCAATTTCAGCAAATTTGTCCGAATACATTCGAACATCATACGCTATTGCTACGCCTCTCTTCTTAGCCTCTTCGCCTCTTTTAAGAATTGTACTAGCTAATCCTTGTGTAGCTAGAGATACGGTATATACATTCATCCTATTTGTACCTGCACCAAGTTTTCCTCTTAACCCAGCTGTCCCAAATTCAAGATCCTTAAAAAACCTATCCTCAATTTCTTTCTCGTCTGTTAAATTCATTAACTCTGACTTTGTTTGCTCATCAAAATAAGGATCTTCAATCCACATTTTATACTTCTCCATGTAGTCCATACTTTTCCCTCCAATAATTGTTGTCTGTTGTTTCAAAAAAACTATAGCAAAGATAATCTAATTAGTCTATATGTTTTTTATACAATTCGCTATATCTTAATGCATTTTTCTTTATTGAAATTATCTCATCTTCTGTTACTGCCCTAACTATCTTGCCAGGAATCCCAATTACCATTGAATTGTCTGGTATTGTCTTTCCCTCAGTGACTATCGTTCCTGCTCCAATTATACAATTATTTCCTATTACAGCTCTGTTGAGTACAATCGCTCCCATGCCAATTAATGTGTTGTTGCCAATAGTACAACCATGAATTATAGCATTATGTCCTATAACGCAATAATCACCAATTTTAGTAGGAATATTTGTTTCAGTATGAACTACTGCATTATCCTGAACATTGGTATATTCTCCAATCTCAATATTTTCTATATCTCCTCGAACAACTGCACCATACCATATGCTACTATTTTTACCTATTACTACATCACCTATTACATCAGCGCTCTCTGCAACAAATGCTGATGAATGAATTTTTGCCTTTCGTTCTTTTAAGTCTTTTATCATTCCAACCTCCGCATTACTCCATATTTTTAGCTCTTTCTAATCTTTCCAATTCTATGCCCCAATCGTTGTAACCCTCAACTAAAATTTTATAATAGTTATCAGGTGGTGCCTGTAAACTCTTTTCTACCATTGTATAAGCTAATGCCTCATACTTGTTTCCAAGTTCGTCTTCAAGCTCCACTACTATTCTATCGTATAAATCTGGATAACCCTCTAAAACATCAAGCTTCTCTAATTCTTGCTTTGATATTAGATACAAGCCCCCAACTACATCATCGCCCTCAGAAGGTATTATGTCCGCTAATTCATTGAATGTCAATTTATAATTTTTAAGTACTACTTTTTTAAGTGGCAATGCATTTGGACAACGACTAGCCATGTATTTTTTACTTAAATTGCTTGCATATGCAAAGTATAACATAAAAAACACCTCCTAATTTACTATTTCTATTTTACCCATTGTAACTTGATTTACACATCTAAATCACTTTTCCGTTCTTCTAAAATTATATAATTTCACAGACAATGCAAAGAAAATGCAAGCAGTTACCACTAGAATTATTATATGCTGGGAAAAACTCATATTTCTCTCTCTAAAATTATATATAAGCCCCATTTCAAACTTAAAATTATATATGTATTCCTTTGCCGCTAACTTAAATGTTATCTCGATTGGTTTTTCCATAAATATATTTCTAAAAAGCACTGCCGAATGGGACAATGGAAATATCTTTATTAGCGTCTGTATTGTTTGAGGCAAGACTCCTATAGGGACATAAATGCCAGTTAAAAATCCAGCTAACGTGCCAACTATAGTACTCATGGCAGCAAAAGCATTCATACTACTAAAAAAATTGATAAAAAACAGCATCATTGAACTTGATGTTAATACCGTTAGTAGCATAAGCCCAAAAGCGAATATTATATCTTTAGACCCTAAAAAATTACCTCCATTTAAAACAATATATATTTCGCCTAATAGCAATGTAATAGTGGACATAATCAGAGCAATAAATGCAGAACTTAAAAAATAGCTTAGCATCAAGGTTCTTGAAGTAAGTGGCGATGAAGCAAAATCCTTAATAATCTTATTATGTTTATCTTCGACCATTATCGCCAATGAGCCTAATGATGTAGTCATTGGTGTTACAACTAATAATCCTCCAATTATCCAGCTATCGATTAAAAATCTAGTTCCCTCATAATCGCCCATTGAAGAACTAATGTTTTCACCTAAAAAAAGTCCATACAGGCCAATTATAATTAATACTGAAAGAAGTGAATAAAAAACTTGCACTCTGTCTCGAAAAAACAATTTCATATTTCTTATAAGCAATGCTTTCAATCTCTTATCTCCTTTCCTGTAATAGATATAAACACATCATCCATTGTCCCTTTTATCACTTCAAAGCTCATTATAAAATCTTTATTTGCTTCCAATATAGGTATTGACTCTTTTGAATTATTTAGCTCTACAACTATTTCATCGTTCTTTGTTGAATATTTATAATTATTTATTTTTAAATAATCTAAAATTTTACTTATGTCTTTTGCCCACATTATCAATTTATCTGAGGTGTATTTTGATTTTAAATCTTGCGGAGTACCAGATGCGACTATTTTGCCGTCATCAATTATTACTATATAATCAGCATTACTAGCTTCCTCCATATAGTGGGTCGTCATAAACACTGTAGTGTTCGCTTTCTCTTGTATATCTCTTATTGTATGCCAAATAGATTGTCTGGTCTGAGGGTCTAAGCCAACTGTTGGTTCATCTAAAAAAAGTATTCTAGGTATGTTTAAAAGCGCCCTAGCAATATCACACCTTCTTTTTTGACCCCCCGAAAGTTTTCCATATCTCCTATTTAATAAATCATTGATGCCACATTTTTGACTTACATCTTTTATGACATCATCTAATTTATTTTTCTCTATATCGTAAAAACTTCCTCTTACATACAAGTTTTCTCTTACTGTAAGTAAATTATCTAATAAGCTATCTTGAAATACTACGCCAATGCAATTTCTTATAGACTGATCTTCTTTACCCAACTCATATCCATTAATCAATACTTCACCACTATCTTTTTGCCTTAAAGTACTCAATATGTCTATTGTAGTGCTTTTACCAGCACCATTTGGCCCTAAAAAAGCAAATAGTTTTCCCTCTTCCACAAAGAAATTGATTCCATTAACTGCTTTAATTTCACCAAACGATTTAAATAAATCCTTGACTTCAATTATTTTTTCCATTTTTTCACCTCTTTTATATTATTTTTTAAATGATTATGTTATAATCTGAATAAATGGCAAAGGAGAGTATGATTTTAGTCGATGACTATATCACACATGAATAATATGAATAATTTTCTTTTAAAATTAATTGCTTTAACAACAATGATAATAGATCATTATGGTGCTATTTTCGAACCTGATGTAATACTTTTTAGAATTATTGGAAGAATTGCCTTTCCAATATATTGTTTTTTACTGGTTCAAGGTTTTCTGCACACTTCTAACATTAAAAAATATGCAGAGAGATTGTTTATTTTTGCAATTATATCCGAATTGCCTTTTGATTATGCATTTTATGGTCAAATAAATTATTTTCATCAAAATATTTTCTTTACACTTTTTATAGGCTTAATGACAATTTATTTTATCAATAAATACTCATTAGGTAAGAATTATTTAGTTCCTATAATCATAATAATTTCTTTTATGATTTCATCACTTATGTACGTTGACTATAATTTTATCGGCATCATATATATATTGGCATTCTATTTTACTAAGAACTTAAATAAGCCAAAAAATCTAATCCTGACAGGAATTATATTATTTGCAACTAATTATATAACTGGAATGTATCTTCAAAATTATGCTCTTTTAAGTCTCATCCCTTTATATTTCTACAATAACAAACTAGGCTTAAAGAACAAAAAGATGCAGTTGCTATTCTATATAGCCTATCCTCTGCATCTCTTTATATTTGCTTTGATTAAATTTTACTACTGAACAATATAGTCGATTTCTTGATTCTCACTTTGATTGTTTTCTATCGTTACTGTCATACTGATTGGCAATGCAACTATTATTTCATATTCGCTCTTTATAAAACCCATATCATTGTGAATACCAAGAGGCACTATTTCTTCAGGTAATCTTTGTAGTCTAACTGCTCCATCTTTAATTTCTAGATATCCAGTATATTTTTCTCCCTTTACTTCAAATTCAAACGGCACAACTTCGTCTTTATTGTCATCAATTTCATGCTTGAAAATAACTTCATCTTTGATCTTAACTACTGCTACTTTCTGATTTAAGTTGTCTGAAATTACAGGAATATAAGCTATCCATGACAAAGATAAAACTACTATCAATATAATTATAATTTTATCTCCAAGTTTTAAAATCTTATTAATATCTTTCATTTTATCAACCTCTGATTATCTAGTACTTATATGTAAAGTATAACATAAAAAAAATTTATCGACTACTTGCTTTCTATAAAGTTAATCCCACTTTCTTATAATAAATATCAGCCAATTTTCACGGCTGATATTTGCATTGTTGAAATTATATGTCAATTTTTGAAATGGATTCCCTTAATAGTAATTCATTTCTTGTAGTCTTCTCAATTATTTAATAATTGTGGTACTTAATCCGCCCTTTAATCGTTTGAGTTTCTTATCTTTGCTTTCTTCGTTTTGATGAGCATATTCCCAATGAATAAACCCTTGTTCTTTACATCTATCATAGTCAAATAAAATTTCTTTGACTTCTTTTGATAGAATAAACAGCGTTATTATGTTTGGTAAAGCCATCAATCCTGTAAATAAATCTACTAATTGCCATATATAAGTCGGATTGGCAAATGTTCCAACCGATAATGATAAAACAGAAATTATTTTAAACATTGTCAATGTTGATTTTTTAGAGCTGAATAAATACTTGATATTAGCTTCTGCAAAAAAATACCATCCTACAATTGTGGTCAGTGAAAAAAAGGATAGGCATATAGCGAGGAACATTGCCCCAAAATTTCCAAATAAAGAGCTAAAACCATTCTGTGTCATTGTGGTAGCACTTTCTGCCATTTTAGAAGCACTAATTGTAGGATCATAAGAACCTGACGTAATATTAACCATTACTGTAGATAGGCATATTAAAAATGTAGAAATAAATACTCCTATCATAGCTACAAATCCTTGTTCTGCAGGATGAGAAGTATCCGCAACAGCGTGAGAATGCGGTGTGGAACCTAGTCCAGCCTCATTAGAGAACAGACCTCTTGCCAAGCCAAATCTAACTGTTTGTTGAATTGTAATACCCAGCGCTCCACCTTTAATTGCTTGTGGCGAAAATGCTCCAATAAATATGCTCTTTATAGCTGGTATTAAATTGCTTATATTAAATGCAATTATTGCAAAGCTTCCTAAAATATACATCATCGCCATGATAGGAACAACTTTTTCCGAGAATTTTGCAATGCTGCCCATTCCACCAATTAATATTTTAAAAACTATTAAAGCCAATAGGATTGTTATGAATATTACTGGAACACCAAATGCACTATTTACAGCTCCTGCAATTGAATTTGATTGAACCATGACTCCAACTATTCCAAGGCCTATTGATGCCATTATAGCAAAAAATTTAGCTGGCCATTTAGACTTTAATCCATTTTTAATGTAATATGCCGGCCCACCTACCAGCTCTCCGTCCTTCTCTTCGCGGTACTTCTGTGCCAATACTGCTTCGCCAAATATTGTCGCCATCCCAAAGAAAGCTGCTAATAGCATCCAGAAGGCTGCACCTGGACCTCCTGATGCAATTGCGGTAGCAACTCCCACTATATTACCTGTCCCTACTTGTGCTGCAACAGCAGTTGATAATGCTTGAAATGGAGACATCTTTCCATCTTCTGGTTTTTCATTTTTAATTATTCCGCTAATCATTTTTTTAAGTGCAGGGAATACTCTTGAGAATTGTGGGAATTTCAATTTTATTGTCATAAAGATGCCAATCCCCATCAATCCAAATATTAGTATATAATCCCAGAGCACTTTGCTCACCATGTTAACAATTTCCATTAGTTGCTCCAAAACCAACACCCCCATAATTAAACAACTTTATCAAATTATAAGTTGTTGGTTTCAAAAAGTTACATGTTGTTTCAAATTAATACAAAATAATTTCTAAATTTTTTAAATCGTCTAATTACTAATTGTATATAAGCAAATGCCTTCCATGAATTTTTTCAGATTGACTTTTCCTCTTTTTTTGCTTTTCCCTCTAATATAGTCCATCTCTGCTTTTACTTGTTCAAAACTATATAAGCTATTAGAATATTCTAGGAAAATTTCATTTAAATTATCTTCTATGCCTAAATTTGCTAAATTTACTAATCCTACATATGCTGCTCTCCTAATTCTTTGCTCAACGGTTCTTGCATTTTGATCATAGTCTTTTAGTAAATCCTTCAAAGTAAATTCTTTCATATATTGTTTGCTTTCAATTAACATCATAACTATATTTACAATATCTTTGCTTCCAGTTTCCCCCAAGATTCCTATCTTTTGTAATATAGCCATCACTTTGTCTTCATATTTTTTTTTATTCGATTCATTAGTGGTCTTACTAGAATCAAATAATTTTTTTATTGAATTGAGCTTGTCTTGCATATCCAATTTTTCATTTACTTTTTTTATTACGTTTTCAACTTCTATTGCATTTATAGGTTTCTGAATGAAAAATTCTATTCCACTTTCATACGCTTTTGCAATCATATCTTTAGAGCTCACTTGAGATATCATGATAAAGATAGGCTTACCTTTGACAGACTGGAAATCTTTAACAACATTTATCCCATCTTTATTTGGAATGAGTAAGTCAATTAAAACTATGTCAGGTTGATTTACTAAAATTTTGTTTATAGCTTCTACTCCATCTCTTGCATAACCTACGATTTCGCCAAGCTTTCTATCTTCTACAATTCTTTCTAATATTCTTATTACATTAAAATCATCCTCAACAATAAATATCTTTATTTCTCACACCTCCAATTCTTCTATTGGAATCGACAAAACCATTTCAGTTCCTTCTTTTGTATTTGAAATAACATGAATTTCACCTTTAAGTTCATCTTCAACGATCTTTTTAACTATTGTTAAGCCTAAGCCTCTGCTGACTTCCCCAGTTTCATAATTAATTTTTGTAGAAAATCCTGGGTTAAATATATCCTCAATTTCATTTTTATCGACGCCAGCTCCATTATCCTTTATCATAAAAATATATTTTCCATCTGATTTTTTCTGTATAAGAAATATATTCCCTTGATATGATTTTGGAATAGCCTCTATGCTATTAATCAATAGATTTCGAAAAACAGACATCAAGTAGTAATGTCTTTTAGTGTAAAAGTCATCATCAATCTGTACATGTACATTTATGTTTTTACCAAGGCGTTTAATCTCTTTGGTTACTGTTTCATATAGAATAGACGTAAGGGATGAAAATTTCATCTTTTCATCGTTTAGTTCTTTTTCAGTAACATCTAATATTCCCCTTATTGCAAGTGCATTTTCTTTTTTAATTTCATGAATGTTTCTTGCTATATTTAACGAAATTTCTTTCCATGTTTCACTGTTCTCATTTGAATTTATCATTTCATATAATCTATATGAATCCACCATAAGTTTTTCAATGTTCTCCATGTTTTTTTCCATCCAATATGCTTCTGTCTTAAGCTGTGACATTGTCCACAGCAATTTTCTATATCTCTTTTCATGTTCTTCTTTTATAAGCAATAGTTTATAATTTTTTAAGAAATATAAGACAATCCATACAATTGTAGATCTTAATACTGCAACCAAAAATATTGTTGATAGCATTTCTAGTTGAAGCGGTATTGAATATACAAAACTTCTGCTTATGAGTTCTACCAAATTTGACGTAAAATCAGCAAATGTTATTATAAAGAAAACATAATTCAAACTATCTTTGTTTTTTTTATCAATTAGCAAATAGTAGATTATCGAATACGTAATATAGAAAATCATTTCAATTGCATATGGTAGATTATATAAAACTAAATTTTGATTAAGAACACCATACATAAATACTCTTGTGATGTATATGAGAATTGCTGAAATAAATCCCATAGGTATAGGTCTTATATCATCAAAATAATACATAGCTATAGAATAGACAATTATACCTGCAGACACTCTAAAGTCAGGTTGAGAGAACCCTAAGTATATTTGAGAGAATATAGTAATTGTTATCGCAATTAGTAAAGTTCTTTTTTTATGTTCTACTTCAACCACCTTCTTTTATTATATTTTACCACAAAAATAAAGACCGCAATTATTGATTGCGATCTTTATTAGTCATAAATATAAATTTATTATTCTCTAAAATCACCATAAATTTTATAAGTCTATCGTATAGAGGTTCGGCTTTATCTCCAAATTTATCTCTTACTAGTTCAGCAATTTGGTATACATTCCTCTCTCCATCAATACTCATCCAAATAAATGAGCCAAATTCATCTAAATCGATTTTAAATGATTCTGGAGTAATCATTATCTTTCTTACTATTCTCTCGAAGCGAGAATCTCTAGGAACAATTAATTGTAGTGAACCGTCTTCTTTATGATTAGTGCTTATTTTAGAAGACTTTCTAGGAATATAGTCCAAATAATTTTCATTAATTTTACTCTTATTTCTCATAGTTGCACATCAATTAACTTTCCTTTTTAGCATAGAATGATTTTCTAATTAGTAAGAAAGCTAAACCGCCGAATAATATCAATGAACCCCATTGTCCAAGAACATTGTTTCCTACAGCTATTGCTTCTCCTACGCTCTTCCCACCTGCAAGAGGTATTATTGCCAATACTGCCAAAAGTATCCCAATAACACCCTCGCCAGCGATTAAGCCTGATGAGAATAATATTCCAGATTCCACTTTATTGTCTAATTGTTTATCTTCTTTATGTCTCTTTTCTAACAATCCTCTTATGATACCACCTAACATAATAGGTGTGCTTAAATGAATTGGCAAGTATAAACCAACTGCAAACGGAAGAATTTGAATGCCTAAAAGTTCAACAACTATACCTATTCCAACTCCTATAAATACCAATGGCCAAGGAAGCTGTCCTCCCATTACTCCTTCAACAACCATTTTCATCATAGTTGCTTGAGGTGCTGGCAATTCGCTTGTTCCAAATCCCCATGCTTTATTTAGTAACAATAATATATATCCAATGACTAAAGCTGAAACTACTGCTCCAATTACTTCACCTATTTGTTGTTTCTTAGGTGTAGCGCCAACTAAAAATCCAGTTTTTAAATCCTGTGACATATCGCCTGCCATAGCAGCGATAATGCAAATTACTGAACCTACCGAAATAGCGCCGATCATTCCAGCTTCTCCCACAAATCCAGTAGCTTTAAATATGATTGAAGTGATTAGAAGAGTAGCTATGGTCATCCCTGATACTGGATTATTGCTACTCCCAATTATTCCAACAAGTCTCGATGATACTGTTGCAAAGAAAAATCCAAATACTGCAATTACTATCGCTCCTGTGATTCCAACTGGAATAAAATCAGTAAGCCCTATGAGAACAACTATGACTATAATTCCAATTATTACTGTTCTTAAGGACATATCCTCATCTGTTCTAATAGTGGTTTGGTGTTCCCCTGATGTGCTTCTTAAGTTGCCTAAAGCATCTTTAAATGTTCTTACTATTAAAGGCAATGACTTGATTAAACTTAAAATACCACCAAATGCAACAGCCCCTGCACCGATGTATCTGATGTAATTGTTCCATATGTCCCAATAACCAGCTTCGCCTAGTACAAGTTCACTTAAAGGAGCCGTCGCTGGATAAATTATTTCAGGCACAAATTGTCCTAGATGTGCAATCAAAGGTATGATTACAAGCCACCCTAAAACTGCTCCAGCCAACATGAAAGCGGCTATCTGTGGTCCAACTATAAACCCAACGCCTAGTAAAGCTGGCAATGTGTCCATTCCTACAGCAGCGCCTCTATAACCTGGAATAGCCCATTCGATCTCTGATGGAAATAATTTTATTCCATCTGTTATGAATTTAAATAATGCCCCAATTCCTAAACCTTGGAATACTGTTTTAGCTTTACTCCCTCCAGTTTCTCCCGCAATAAGTACTTCTGCGCAAGCAGTTCCTTCTGGATAAGGTAAAACACCATGCTCATTGACTATAAGAGCTTTTCTTAAAGGAATCATAAATAAAACTCCTAACAAGCCTCCTACCAATGATATTGATGCAATCCTTAAAATTGATGGTGCTGTCATTCCCAATTCATCAGCCCATAAAAACAAAGCTGGCATGGTAAATATTGCACCTGCTGCTAAAGCTTCGCCTGCTGATCCAATCGTTTGAACCATGTTGTTTTCTAGGATTGAATCCCTTTTCATAATCCCTCTTATAATCCCCATTGATAATACCGCTGCTGGAATAGATGCACTAACTGTCATCCCAACACGTAACCCAATATAAGCATTGGCTGCTCCAAAAACAATACATAGAAAAATACCCAATAATACTGAAACAACCGAAAACTCTGACATTATTCTATCCGCAGGGATATAAGGTTTAAATTCTTCTTTCTTTTCCATCTCTCTTCTCCTTTCTTTATTGAATTTTCATACAATATAATTTTATACCAATTAAAAGTTTAAGTCAATTACTTTGACATGACATATTTATGTTATAATTAATCTAACATATAATCATGGAAAAGAAAGAAGATGATAAAGTGTCTGATAAAATTCCTGAGAGTAGAAAAAATTTATACTACGCTGGCATGTTTCTAACAATCATCGGTTTGATTCTATTTCTAAGTAATTTTATAATAGTGTTTTCAGGCAATGCGTTTAATTTCAAGCCAATGCTTTCATTCGTGGGATTTATTTTGATAGCTTTGGGACAAGGCATTAGAACTATTGGTGCAAAGGGAGTAGCGGGTACTGGTATTGTTTTAGATCCTGAAAAAGCTAGGGAAGATATGAAACCTTATAGTAAAGCAATTGGCGGTGTAATTGATGATGTATTGGAAAATGTTGATAAGAGCGAAACGAGGAAAGAAATCGTAAAAATAAAGTGTAGAAACTGTGATACATTAAATGATGAGGATGCTACTTACTGCAAATCATGCGGGGAAAAGTTATAAGGATAAAATATCCTTATAACTTTTTAAAAAATTAAAGAGACTCCAAATTGATAACACTTTTCTTCCAAAGACCTTTAGTGTAAATTAAAAATCCATAAAGACACACTATTAGATTGCTAAAGCTCATCGAAAACCATATCCCAGACGCTCCCCAATTAGTAAAATTTTTAAAAATGAGAATCATAGGCAGTCTGACGAACCAAAGCCTGCCAATCTCCATTGTCATAGAGTATTTAGTGTTTCCAGTACCTTGAAATAAACCTTGTAATACTGAAAAAATACCCATCAATGGCATCGACCACGATATATATTTCAAATAGTTTACTGATAATTCTATTACCGAAGGATCATCTTTTGATTGCATAAAAAAATTGATTATTTCTATGTCAAATGTCAATAAAACAAAGCACCCAATAAATCCTAGTATTGATGTTAACAACGTAGCTTTGCTAAATGATTCTTTAACTCTATTCTCTTGGTTAGCTCCTATATTTTGTCCAACTATTGCTGTTAAAGCAGAACCAAGTCCCATAGCTGGCTGTGATATAAGGGAAGTAATTCTATTTACCATTGCATAGGCAGCGATTGTAGCAGTCCCATATGACCCGATAAACATGTTTAATACAATAAATCCAATAGCAGCTCCAGATTGTCCAACCGATGTGGGCAATCCTACTTTTACAATGTTCTTGATAATGCCTATATTAAATCTAAACCCTTTGAAGCTTGGCAATATCAATGAGTTTCCTCTATAAAGGTGTATAAGTCCAGCTACAGCCAGTAGAATTCTGGACAAAAGTGTAGCATAAGCTGCTCCTGCAATCCCCAAGTCAAAAGTAAATATAAATATTGGATCTAAAATGGCATTGATAGTAGCTGATATAGCACTAAATATAGTGGGATATAAAGTATTCCCTTGCGAGTTCATTATAGAAGAATAATTAAAAAATACAAACATGAAGAGCATATCAAGAAAAGTTATTCTTAAATATATGATCCCATATTTTGCCAAATCTCCAGTTGCCCCCATCCATTTTACAATAAATGGTGTAAATATAATCCCAATTGTGCTAAATAATATAGCACTTAATACTGTCAATACGATTAGTTGGGTAGCATGTTCGTTTGCCTCTTTTATTTTATTAGCTCCAATAAATTGAGAAAGAATGGAAGTTCCTGCAATTGATAAACCTATACCTATCGAAATAAACAAAAAATTAACAGGCCAAACAAATGCAGTAGCCGCAAAATGAACAGAAGATATTTTGCTAACCCATATACCATCTACCAGATTGTAAATCGTCTGTATCAAGCTGTTAATCATTATTGGCACAGATAAGTATAAAAGCGCTTTATATATACTTCCATTAAGTATTAAATGAGTTTTGTCTTTTGAATTCATTTTACACCTCTTAAATATTTCGTGTACCTAATAAATATTATACTACACAATTTTATTTTGTATACAATTAATTAATCAATAATTATGAAATTTATGATAAAATAGGTAAAACAAAAGATATAATATAATTAGGAGAATTCATGAGACCTTTAAAAAAACTAACTTTAAATATTGTTTCAAAAGTAAATATTAATGTAAAAAAACACTACAAATCGTTTCGTCTTTTCCAAAGAGTTGTAAATCCGCCAATTGCACCTGTTTATAAAAAGCTAGATGACACCATTTATTATTATGGCAAAGAAATACCAGTAAGGGTTTTCATGCCAGAAGACCAAATAGATAGTAAAGTGTTGTTGTTTTTTCACGGCGGCGGATGGGTAACTGGTGATATTGATTCATATACGAATCTTTGCTCAAGATTGGCAAATGAAACAAATAGGCGAGTTATATCAGTAGACTATAGGTTAGCTCCAGAATATCCTTTCCCGAGTGGATTAGAAGATTGTTACTACGTTACAAAATATCTCTTTGACCATTTACAACTATTATCCTGCAGTGAGGATGACATCATATTGATAGGCGATAGTGCCGGAGGAAACTTAGCTGCATGTGTTTCCCTGCTCCTGCGGGATAGAGGTGAAAATGTGCCAAAAAAACAAATTTTAATATATCCTGCAACTAACTACGACCATAGTGAAAATTCTCCTTATAAATCTGTGATTGAGTTTGGTGAAGACTATATCTTGACGTCAAAAAGAATACAAGATTACATGGAATTATATGTGCCAAATCCAAAAGACAGAGAAAGCCCTTATGTCGCACCAATTCTAGCTAAAGACTTATATAATCAACCAGAAACACTGATTATTACGGCAGAATATGACCCTCTTAGAGATGAGGGTGAAGCATACGGGAAAAAACTTGAATCTTATGGTAATATTGTCCACATATTTAGGGTGAAAGATGCCGTTCATGGCTATTTGAATTCTCCAATAGAAAATAATACCATAAAAGAAACTTACTCAATTATTAGAAGATTCGTAGATAATTTGCTCTAGGTGATTATATGAAAGAGAAAAAAAATGAAAATTTAAATTGGATAAAATTAGATAATGCTTCAAAAATTTTCCCTGCGACATACACAAATAGAGATACTAAAGTTTTTAGAATTTCTGTTGAATTGAATGATTATGTTGACAAGGAAATTCTTCAAGCATCTATAGATGGGGCTGTGGAATATTTTCCCATATTCAATTATGTGCTTAGAAGAGGAGTATTTTGGTACTACTTTGAGCACTCTAACCTCAAACCAAAAGTTGAGATAGAATCTATCCCATTATGTTATCCCTTATATGATAAAGAAAAGAAAAACTTGTTGTATAGAGTGTCCTATTTTAACAAAAGAATTAATCTAGAAGTCTTTCATGCTCTAACAGATGGAGCTGGAGTTGTATGGTTTATGGAAACTATCGTACATTTTTACCTTACTAAAAAATATAAAGATGATTTTAGTGGCAAGAACTTAAAGCTTCGCCATAAAGCCGCAATCAGTCAAATGATGGATGATAGCTTCGCAAAATACTATAGTAGAGAAAAAATATCTCAAGATGAAAATGTAAAGTTAAATAAAGCCTATCAAATAAAGGGAACTTTTACAGAAGAAAATATAACGAAATTAATTGAAGGTACAATGTCTACTCAAAAAATAATTAACTTATCCCACAAATACAATACTACGGTGACAATATTCTTGACTTCTTTATTGATATATTCAATATTAGAAGATATGCCATATAAATCTAAAAAATCGCCAATTGTCGTGTCTGTACCTATTAATTTAAGGCAGTACTTTAAATCCTATACTGCAAGAAATTTCTTTAGCACTATGAATATCAAATATTATCCTACTGGAGAAGATAGCATAGAAAAAATAGTAGACACTGTGAGTAATAGCTTTAAATCAGAGCTGACAAAAGAAAAATTGAATGCTCATCTAAATAAGTTGATATCTATAGAAAAAAATCCTTTGACTAGGATTGTGCCACTGCCAATCAAAGATTTAATATTGAAATTTGCTAATAGGATAACTGATAGAGGTATCACTTCTTCGTTCTCAAACGTTGGAAAAATAGAACTGCCCAACGAATTCGACCCTTATATAAATAAATTCAGCATATGTGTCAGCGCAAGAAGACCTCAAATTGTAATGTGCTCATATAAAGATAGATTAGTAATTTGCTTTAGCTCTCCTTATAAGGAAACTGATATTCAAAGGACTTTTTTCACATTTTTAACTGAAAATGGAATTGAAGTAGAAATCACGTCCAATTTTTAATGGAGGAATACAATGAAATACTGTGAATACTGTAAAGTTTACATCCCCGATGATCGAGAAAACTGTCCATTATGTGAAAATAAATTGGAAAATATAGATGATGATCATGAACAGATATTCCCAAGAATACCGTCCATATATAAGCGAAATCTCGCATTAAAAATCATGAGTTTCATTAGCATAGCTTTAATTGTGCTGAGTTTTACGATATATTTTCTATTCCCCACAGATGTTAATTGGCCTCTTTTAGTTTTATTTGGGATACTTAGTGTTTGGTTGGACTTATTCTTTTTGATAAGAAAAAAAACACATTTGCCCAAAAAAATAATTTGGCAAGTTTTTATTATAACAGGTCTATGTATTCTTTGGGATATATATACAGGCTTCATAGGTTGGTCTATAGAATTTGTTTTCCCTATAATATGTATATTAGCTATGTTGGTTATGTATATTTTAGCATTGGTTTTAAAATTGAGTATAAATGACTATATAACCTATATATTAATAGACATTTTATTTGGCATAATACCGGTAATTTTTATCTCTTTAGATTTAGTAGATATTATTTACCCATCAATTATTTCTGTAACTATAAGCATTATTTCATTAGCTGCAATATTTATATTTGAGGGTAAAAACATCATCTATGAGCTAAAGAAAAGAATGCATATATAGGGAGTGCTATCTTTTACACTCCCTCAAAATTAAAAGGCGGGATGAAACTCTCTTGCGCACTTTCACCTTCTTGAATAAAACCATTTTCTACACCAATAGATATTGCAAAATCTACTACTGAGTTGTATTCATCTTCTCTTAGCTTCCTATTTATCTCTGGAAAGGCATTTACATGTGATAATGGAGTATACTGGCTCATTATGCTTATGTATATATCATCTCCGAAAGTTTTGTGCAAATATTCAATGATTTTTTTAGAATCTTCTACAAATCCAGGTAACACTAAATGTCTGACTATAACTCCTTTAGTCATCATACCTTTTTCATTAAATTCAGGTTTGCCTACTTGCCTTACCATTTCTCCAATCGATTCCATCGCATAATCTTTATAGTTATATGCATTTGAATACTTCTTCGATAAATTTTCATCGTAATATTTAAAATCAGGCAAGTAAATATCAATAAATCCATTTAAATATTTTATAGAGTCCTTTTTTTCATATCCGCTTGTGTTATAGACAATTGGCATGTCTAATCCCTTTTCCTTAGCGATCTCCAACGCCATCATGATTTGTGGAATAAAATGAGTTGGTGTCACTAAATTTATATTTTGTGCTCCTTTATCTTTTAACTCAAAAAATATTTCAAGCAACCTTTCATTTACCACTCTCTTACCAAATGATCCATTGGCTATAATATTATTCTGACAGTAAACGCATCTTAAAGCACATCCCGTGAAAAAAACTGTTCCAGAGCCCTCCTCACCAGATATGCATGGTTCTTCCCACATATGAAGACTCGCTCGAGCTAAACGCAAATCAGAAGTTTCTCTGCAATATCCAATTTCCCCTTCAATTCTATTGACATGACATTCTCTTGGACACAGTGTGCAATCTCTTAATAAATCCATGTAATTTCCCATTTTATACCTCTTATTACCTATATTCTTATTTAATAGCAACAATACCATTATATACTAATAAAAAGTATGTGGAATAAAAAATTTTATTTCCTAGTAAAATGATATGTTTACAACGCTAAAGTATAGGTATATAATAGTTAAGGATTTGATAATAATTATCATTATTAAAAAGTGAGGAGAATATGATGTCTGAAAATTTACTAACCATAAACAATTTAAAAGTTTCTGTTGGCGATGATGACAAAGAAATATTAAGAGGAATTGATTTAAAAATTAACAAGGGAGAAGTTCATGTGATCATGGGACCAAATGGCGGTGGAAAGTCAACTCTTGCCTATACTTTAATGGGCCACCCAAAATATAGAATAAATGATGGAGATATAATTTTTGGTAGCACTAGAATAAATGACATAAAAACTCATTTAAGAGCAAAAATGGGGCTTTTTTTGTCGTTTCAGTATCCTGAAGAAATAGAAGGAGTGACAGTTGAAGAATTCTTAAGAACAGCAAAAACTGCTGTTTCTGGTGAACAACAAAAAATAATTCCATTCAAAAAACTTATTAATAAAAAGATGGAAGATTTAAGCATGAGCGAAGAGTATGCTTCTAGATATTTGAATGTAGGTTTTTCTGGGGGAGAAAAGAAGAAAAATGAAATATTACAAATGTCAATTTTAAACCCTAAACTAGCGATATTGGATGAGACTGATTCTGGCTTAGATGTCGATGCTATCAAAATTGTTGCTGATGGTGTGAATAAAATAAAAAATGAAGAAAATGCATTCTTAATAATCACTCATTACAACAAATTATTGGAATACATTAAGCCTGATTTTGTCCACATACTTCTGAACGGACGAATAGTAAAGTCCGGAGGCATAGAATTGGCAAATGAAATTGATGAATATGGTTACGAAAAAATAAAAAATGAATTCGCAAGCTGATAGAGGTGTGAAAAATGGAAAAGAAAAAGACTAAAGTAAAAGATATAGATAGAAGAATTTATGACATAAAAAACGAGCTAAACTATAGCTTTAAGACTGATAGTGGACTTACAAGAGATATAATACTGGACATATCAAGAGAAAAAAACGAACCAGAATGGATGAGAGATTTTAGATTGAAGTCTTTAGAGATATATAGTCAAAAGCCATTTCCAAAATGGGGTGCTGATCTAAGCGATCTCGACATGGATAATATCGTAACTTATATAAAGCCGAACACTCAAATGAAAAATGATTGGAATGATGTTCCTGAAGATATAAAAAACACTTTTGAACTTTTGGGATTGCCACAAGCAGAAAGGGAGTCATTAGCAGGTGTAGGCGCTCAATACGACTCTGAAGTGGTTTATCATAATATAAGACAAGAACTAGTGGATATGGGCGTAATATATACTGATATGGAGACCGCTTTAAGAGATTACGAAGATATAGTCAAAGAATATTTCATGAAGCTAGTGCCCCCTACAGATCATAAATTTGCAGCACTGCATGGCGCTGTTTGGTCTGGTGGGTCATTTGTGTATGTCCCAGAAGGAGTTAAAGTTGATGTTCCTCTTCAATCATACTTTCGATTAAACGCTCCTGGCGCAGGACAATTTGAGCATACCCTTATAATAGTTGAGAAAAATTCTTATTTGCATTTTATTGAAGGCTGCTCTGCACCTAAATACAAGGTGAATAATTTGCACGCTGGCTGTGTAGAGTTGTTCGTTAAAGAGAATGCAACTCTAAGATATAGCACAATTGAAAATTGGTCAAAAAATATGTACAATCTGAATACTAAAAGAGCGGTAGTAGACAAAAATGGAACTATTGAATGGGTGTCTGGCTCTTTTGGATCTAAAGTATCAATGTTATATCCTATGAGCATTTTGAGGGGAGAAGGTGCAAGGTCTGAATTTACTGGAGTAACTTTTGCTGCAAAAGGACAATATTTAGATACAGGTACGAAAGTCGTTCACGCAGCAAACAATACCACTTCAACAGTGAATTCTAAATCCATATCAAAAGATGGTGGCCATGCATTTTATAGAGGATTATTAAGAGTAAGTAAAAATGCGACAGGCTGCAAATCAACTGTTTCTTGTACTTCATTGATGCTAGATAATGAGTCCAAATCGGATACATTGCCTATTATTGAAATAGATAATGATAATATCGATATTGGACATGAAGCAAAGATTGGTAGAATTAGTGATGATGCTATCTTCTACTTGATGAGCAGAGGTATTTCTGAAGAAGAAGCCAAAGCTATGATTGTAAGAGGTTTTGTAGAACCTATCACAAAAGAACTGCCTTTAGAATATGCAGTTGAATTGAACAATTTGATTAATATTGAGCTCGAAGGTGCAATAGGTTAGGAGTTGATAAAATGATATGGAAAAGAATTGGACTTAAGGAATTAAATTTGCCAGAATTTAAAGAATATAAAAATGAATTTATACCAAATGTAAATGGAATGAATATGAAAATTGCAAAGACAAGCATTGGAAGAGTTTACACCAAATTAGACAGTTACAGAGGTCTTGGAGAAGATTTGGAACAAATACCTCAAAGTAATCATAATGCGGGTTTTGAACTAAAAGTAGACGATAATGCAACCATAAGCGAACCATTGCTAATTAATTACCATCTAGATATGAATAATCCTGTATTAATTGATAATAATCTAATTGAAGCAGGAAAAAACTCTATATTGACTTTAATATTTGATTATTCAAGCGACGACACGATCGATTTATTCCACGATGGCTTAACCAATATAACTGTTAATGAAAATGCGACCCTCAATATAATCAAAATACAAAGACTAAATAGCTTTAGCCATAATTTTGATACGAATATTTTGAACATAAAAGACAATGGAGTCATTAATTTGATAAATATTGAACTAGGCGCTAAAATAACTGCTGTTAACTATACTACCTATTTAAATGGTGAAAATAGTACAGCAGATCTAAATTCGATTTATTTAGGCGATGGCGAAAGAAAATTGGATTTAAATTATGCAATGATTCACAAAGGCATAAGAAGCGTAAGCAATATAGAATCAAAAGGAGCTTTAAAAGATAATTCAGTAAAAGTATTTAGAGGAAACCTTGAATTTTTGAAAGGAGCAAGACACTCAAAAGGTAGTGAATCTGAATACACCACTTTATTGAGTCCAAGTGTGAAAAGCGATTCTATCCCTGCTTTAATGTGTCATGAAGATGATGTAGATGGAAACCATGCAGTTAGTGTTGGTAGAATAGACGAAAATAAACTGTTTTATCTACAAAGTAGAGGTCTTGATGAATTAAGCGCAAAAAAATTAATAATTGAATCATCATTTAATCCAATAATAGACAAGATTCCGGATGAGAATTTAAAAAGAACTATTCTTCTAGAACTAGAGAGGAGAATATAAATGTCCCAAATAATTGATTCTAAAATTAGAGAAGACTTTCCAATTTTAGAGAAGAAATTGAATGGTAGTCGATTGGTTTACTTGGATAATGCTGCAACTACACAAAAGCCTAAGTGCGTAGCAGATGCTATATCAGATTATTATTATAACCATAATGGAAATCCTCACAGAGGCGCTCATACATTAAGCATAGAAGCGACTTCTCTTTATGACAATGCAAAGAAAAAAGTACAGAATTTTATAAATGCAGATTCTGAAGATGAAATTGTATTTACTAAGAACTGCACTGAATCTTTGAATTTATTGGCATATAGTTTGTCGCAAAGCTTCAAAGAGGATGACGAGATTCTTTTGTGCATATCGGAACATCACAGCAACATACTTCCTTGGCAGAGAATTTCAAAAGAAAAGAACTTAATACTAAAATATATTTATGTAAATGAAGATGGTACAATCCCAGAAAGTGAATATGAAAAGATCAATAAAAATACAAAATTAATTTCAATTGCTCAAATGTCTAATGTTTTAGGCACTATATTCCCCGTTAAAAAGATTAGTCAAATAGCGCATGAGAAAGGCGCAATTGTAGTAATAGATGCCGCTCAAAGCATTCCCCATATGAAAGTAGATGTGAAAGATATAGATGCAGACTTTCTAGTTTTCTCCGCTCATAAAATGCTCGGGCCAATGGGCATCGGAGTGTTGTATGGCAAAAAACATCTGTTGGACAATATGCCTCCATTTCTATTAGGAGGAGATATGATTGAATACGTATATGAAAATGATGTAACATTTGCACAAGTTCCATATAAGTTTGAAGCCGGCACTCAAAATGTTGAAGGTGCTGTGGGGTTAAATGCAGCTATTGATTATCTTGAGAAAATAAGTTTGCAAAATATTGAGGCACATGAAAAAATGCTAACTGAATATGCAGTAGAAGAGATGCTAAAAATTCCATATATAGAAATTTATGGACCTATGGATTTAGAAAAACGTGGAGGAATTATTTCCTTTAATGTCAAAGATATTCATCCACATGACGTAAGCACTATATTAGATAGTTATGGCGTCGCAAGCAGGGCAGGACACCATTGTTGTCAGCCTCTAATGCGATATATGGGTATAAATGCAAGTGTTAGGATAAGTTTTTACCTTTACAACAATATAGAAGATATTGACATATTTATAGATAGTATTAAAAATGTAAGGAAGTGGTTAGGCTATGGATCTTAATCAAATATACACTCAGTTGATAATGGAGCATAACAAAAATACTCACAATAAGAGGGCTTTAATAAATCCAACATTAATAGAGCACGGTCATAATCCAAGCTGTGGAGATGACATAACGCTGAATCTGATTGAAAAAGATGGCATAATTGTAGATGCAAGTTTCACAGGCTCTGGTTGTGCAATCTCACAAGCCTCAACCTCTATAATGATAGATCTCATTAAAGGTAAAAAAGTTAGTGAGGCAATGGAATTAGCTGAGATATTCATAAAAATGATAAAAAAAGAAATTGATGATGATAGCGAACTAGAAAAATTAGAAGATGCAGTTGCCTTTGAAAATATATCGAACATGCCCGCAAGAGTTAAATGTGCAGTTTTGCCATGGCATACTCTTGAAGAAGCAATCGGGTAGGAGATAAATAATTAATTTATTTATCGACCTCCCACACCGCCGTACGTACCGTCCGGTATACGGCGGTTTCATAGTTTACACTCTAACTTCAAGGTAATATTTAAACATACTTAAATACCCTTGTTTTTCAAACCTAGCATTGGTTAGGGTTGTTGTAAGAATCCAGCTCTTTGATGTATGCCAGTAACTTTTTCTTGTATTTGCCCATTCCCATGCTTTCCCTTTGGCTATTCCTAACTTCTGAAGATTTTCATATTTTGTTTTAACCTTCTTCCATCTTTTCCACGTTATCATACGG
>NZ_JCANTN010000006.1:0-86937 GCF_059568515.1 Soehngenia saccharolytica DSM 12858
CGCTTATTCGCTTTGACTTATCTTTCATGCGAAAGTTAAGTTTCATATGGTATTAATCCCAGTTTCCCGAGGCTATCCCTTTGTGAAAGGCAGGTTGCTCACGCGTTACTCACCCGTCCGCCGCTAAGATATATTTAAGTTCCGTCCGAAAACTTCACTTAAATATACTTCGCTCGACTTGCATGTGTTAGGCACGCCGCCAGCGTTCGTCCTGAGCCAGGATCAAACTCTCATTTAATAGTTTGATTTAGCTCAATTACTTCTTATTTTTTTAAAATTAACTTTGTAGTTTATTCAAAGTTTCACACTGTTTAGTTTTCTTGGTTCGTTGCCGCTCTCTTGGCGACTTTGTTAGTATACCATCTTCTATTAGCTTGTGTCAATACCTTTTTTAAAGTTTTTTAAAGTTTTTGTAAAATCTTCTCGAAATCATTAAATAAATGCTCCCACGATAGTTCTCTCAACTTGCTTTCTATTGCGGTAAAATTATTATACCCTTTTAACACTTTCTTAATCATATTTTCTATGCCTTTTTCAAGTGATTTTACAAAAATATTTTCTACATCTTCAGAAATCATATCTATGCTTGACATTGGCGGTAAATCTACATATTCAATTGCTCCACTTTTATTTATTTCTTCCCCTAAGTATTCTTTTATTCCAGAGTGATTTGTAACCACAGCTCCAAGCCCACAGGCTAAAGCTTCTATTGTGACTAAACCCAATCCTTCGTAAAAAGAAGGAAGTACAAATATATGAGATCTTCTGAATGCTTCTCCTAATTCTTTTTGGCTTAAATTTCCGAGATAAACAACTCCATTTTTATCTGCCATTTCTAATATTCTCTTTTTTTCTTCCCCTGTTCCATTCCCAGCTAGTAAAAGCTCAACATCATATTTATCTTTTAAATTTGTAAAAGCGCTTATAAGATAAGGTACACCTTTACTATTGCTTAATTTCCCTGCATATATAATTTTTATAGGTCCATTGGAAGGCCTTTTATCTGGAGGGTAGAAGTATTCACTATTATATCCAGCTCCTATAACATGAATTTTTTCTTTTGGAATATTATATATATTATGTACTTCAAATTTTTGCTGACTAGAAAGTGTCAATACTAAATCTAGGTTTTTGCAACCACCTACGACATATTCCATATATTTAGGATTCAAATGCAGTTGTCTAAGATCTGTGCCGTGGCATATACCTATGACTTTTTTGTTTGAATTTAACCTGCATACTAGTGATGTTAAAATCCAAAGATGATGAGATATTATTATATCTGGATTGAAATTTTTTATAGCATCTAATACAGCCTTTTCAAAAGCATTCATCCAAACCGACAGCATGTTTTCATCTAATTCTTTATACGTAGTGCTTGGATATGGCATTATGTCACTCATGCCAACTATGCTAAAAGGTATTTCTTTAGTGTTAAATCTAACCAAGTTTAAATAACTCAACGAACCATTTTCATATGTTAGTCCGTCTTGTATCGCAGCTATTAATCCTTGTTCATGATTTCTCTTATAGCCTTCGTTGATAAGAGAATTTACATATGTTCCACTTCCTGTTAGCCCAGGGAACTGTGCTATAATATGGAGTATTTTCATTTTTCTCACCTATAAAATATTGCGGCTAAATAGCCGCAATATAAATCTAATCTTCTAATGGTTTCATCGTTGGGAATAATATTACATCCCTTATGCTTGCTTGATTTGTCAACAACATTATCATTCTATCTATTCCAATACCTTCTCCACCTGTTGGAGGCAATCCTACTTCAATGGCATTTATAAAATCTGTATCCATAGGATGAGCTTCGTCATCTCCAGATTCCTTTTGCCTTACTTGTTCTTCGAATCTCTCTCTTTGGTCTATAGGGTCATTTAACTCTGAGAATGCATTTGCGATTTCCCAAGTGTTTATAAACGCTTCAAACCTGTTTGTTATCCTTGGATCTTTAGGATTTCTCTTAGCTAAAGGAGATATATCGACAGGGTGGCCAGTGATAAAAGTAGGTTGAACTAGATGTTGCTCGACAAATTCTTCGAACATCTCAGATATAATCATACCTCTGGTCATATTGTCTTCGATTTCCAATCCCTTTTCTCTAGCTACTTTTCTTGCTTCCTCGTCAGTATCGATTACACTAAAGTCAACTCCTGTGTACTTCTTTACCGCTTCAGCCATATCCATTCTATCCCAAGGAGGCGTCAAATCTATTTCAGTACCTTGATAGTTGATTACAGTAGTGCCCAATGTCTTCATAGCTACATATGAAAATAACTCTTCAGTAAGTTTTATCATTTCTTCAAAGTCTGCATATGCTTGATAAAATTCTATACTGGTAAATTCAGGATTATGCCTTTGGTCCATTCCTTCATTTCTGAACATTTTCCCCATTTCATAAACTTTTTCAAATCCGCCGACGATTAACCTCTTTAAATAAAGTTCATTTGCTATTCTTAAGTACATGTCTATGTCTAATGCATTGTGATGAGTCACAAATGGCCTTGCATTTGCTCCGCCGGCAATTGTACTAAGTATAGGAGTTTCAACTTCTAAAAATCCTCTGTTATCTAAAAATTCTTTTACAGCTTTAATTATTTTGCTTCTAAGTATGAAAGTATCTTTAACTTCGGGATTAACTATTAAATCTACATATCTCTGTCTGTATCTGAGTTCTTGGTCTTTTAGGCCATGGAATTTCTCAGGAAGGATTTGAAGTGATTTAGACAGTAAAGTTATTTTTTCAGTTCTGATTGAAACTTCCCCTGTTTGGGTTTTAAATACAGTCCCTTCAGCTCCAACAATATCTCCTATGTCCAAAAAATCCAAGTCTTCATATCCTTCGTCGCCAAGCACATCTTTTTTAGCGAATAATTGAATCCTTCCGTTGCTATCCTGCAAGTCAAAGAAAGTAACTTTCCCATGTCCTCTTCTAGACATCAACCTACCAGCTACACTAACTCTTTTCCCTTCCAGCTCATCATAATTGTCTTTTATCTCATCGCTGTGATGAGTGTAATCATATTTTTCAATTAAATAAGGGTTCTTGCCACTTTCCATTAGTTTAGCTAATTTGTCTCTTCTTATTTTTAACATTTCATTCAAATTTTGCTCATTATTATCCAATATAAGCCCCCCTTGTTTTAATAAAGATCATATTATCTCATAATTGCTTTTATTTTGTATTTTATGATTCCGTCAGGTGCTTGTACACTTACAGTGTCCCCAACTTTCCTTCCTAATAGTGCTTTTCCCATAGGCGATTCATTTGAAATTTTACCTTCGAATGGATCTGCTTCGGCTGATCCAACTATTGTATATTCCATTTCTTCATTGAATTCTATGTCTAAAACAGTAACCTTAGAACCTATTGTCACTATATCAGTAGATATTTCATCATCATCTATAACCACTGCATTTCTAAGCATTGCTTCAAGTTTGGCTATTCTCTCTTCTAATTTAGCCTGCTCATTTTTAGCTTGATCATATTCAGCATTTTCACTTATGTCTCCAAAAGCAAGAGCTTGTTTTATACGATCTGCTATCTCTTTTCTTTTAACTACTTTTGCTTCTTCTAATTCCATCTCCAATTTTTCTAATCCTTCTGGGGTCAGAAATACTTCCTTTTCGGTCATTAAACTCTCTCCTTTGATTTAATAATACATTTATTGTCAATATTAGCTAAAATTGTATCTGAATATTTCTAACTTTGTATGCAAACTATTATAATCAAGCATAAATTAGTTGTCAAGCTATAAACAATCTTATTTATCTTGAGATATTAGTTTATCTAAATAATTGTTCAAAACTGTTATGATTTCTTCTTTAGTGTTAATGGTATTTATTTGTTCTCTCACAGCTTTAGAATTCTTTAATCCCTTGATATATCCGTGTATATGCTTTCGCATCTCTTTAACACCAATTCTTTCTCCCTTTATATTGCACAATTCATTAAGGTGAAAAATCACCATGTTTATTATCATTTCTGGCGTAGGCTTTGTGATTTCTTTTTTTGATATTGCCTCATTGATATTTAAAAATATCCACGGGTTTCCAACTGCAGCTCGACCTACAGCTACATAATCACAATTTGTTCTTTCTAATACTAATATAGCATCTTCTGCATTTGATATGTCTCCATTCCCAATAACAGGTATTGAAATGCTATCTTTTACTTTTTTAATAAAATCTATATCCGCTTTCCCTGAATAAAACATCTCTCTGGTTCTAGCATGGACAGTAACAGCGCTTGCTCCAGCTTGCTCGAGCATTTTCGCAAATTCTACGCCATTTATATTGTCTTTATCCCATCCCATTCTGATTTTTACTGTAACTGGTTTATTAGAGGCATCGACTACTTTTTTTACTATTTTATAGCTTAGTTTTGGATCGTTCATCAATGCACTGCCTTCGTTGTTCTTCACAATTTTGGGTGCAGGGCAGCCCATGTTTATGTCTACTATATCGAAATCATCCCTAGTATTGAGTTTTGTTTCAACTACATAAGCCATTATATCAGGGTCAGAACCAAAAATCTGAATTGCCAATGGTCTTTCAGATTCATCGGTCAAAGTTAGTTCAACTGTCTTTTTATCGTTATAATACATTCCCTTTGCGCTAACCATCTCGCTTGTTACTAATCCAGCACCTAATTTTCTTGCAATTTTTCTAAAAGCTAAATCTGTATATCCAGCCATTGGCGCTAATACAGCTTTAGAATCTATATTGATATGATCTATAATAGATACCCACCTCCTATCAAATAAGGTAAGCAACTTTTAGTTACTTACCTTATTTCTCTCATATATTATCCTCAATCCTTCTAATGTAAGATATTTATCTACAACTTTTATATTCTTCGTTTCAGATGATATGAGGTTAGCAAAACCTCCAGTCGCTACAACCATTACATCTTCAATTGATTGATTCATTTCTTCTATCATTTTATCAATTATATAATCTACCATACCTGCAAAACCATTAATAAGACCAGATTGAATGCTTGTGATGGTATTTTTTCCTATTATTTTTTCAGGCTTTGTGATTTCAACTTTGGGTAGCTTTGCTGTC
Source organism: Soehngenia saccharolytica DSM 12858 (assembly GCF_059568515.1). Lineage (NCBI taxonomy): Bacteria > Bacillati > Bacillota > Tissierellia > Tissierellales > Tissierellaceae > Soehngenia > Soehngenia saccharolytica. The sequence continues at coordinate 5,083 of NZ_JCANTN010000006.1, forward strand.
CTTAAAAACAAGGCTTCAGCTGATATATTAATTCCAGGTGTTATTACTCCTCCTAGATATTCCCCTTCCTTATTGACATAGCAGAAAGTGTTTGCTGTACCGAAATCAACAATAATCACTGGCCCGCCGTACTTTTCATATGCGCCAACTGCATTTACTATTCTATCTGCTCCAACTTCTCTAGGATTGTCATATTTTATATTCATGCCAGTCTTTACACCAGGTCCTATTACTATGGGCACTTTATTAAAATATCTCTGTGCCATTGAAGGTAAAGTGTGCATCAAAGTTGGAACTACAGAAGATATTATTATATCCTCTATTTCTTCTCTTTTTATGCCATCGTATTTAAAGAACTGATCAAATAGCAATCCATACTCGTCTGAGGTCTTTTCTTTGTCTGTAGCTATTCTTCTGTCATATATCAATTTCTTCCCATCATATACTCCAAATACAATGTTTGTATTGCCTACATCAATTACCAATAACAAATTTTCACCCTCTAGTCATTATTTTCGTTTAACTGCCGACACTACGCTGGACACGACGATTGCAGCAATTATTGTCTCTGGAATTCCATTTGCAACCCCAATTCCTGCTATTACCCTTCCAACAAATTGTGTGTCTTGGCCAATGGATTCCACGAATTGCTCCCCATAAATGATATAAATCATAGATAGCACCAATACAGTGTTTGTAAGTGTACCTATTACAGCACTTATCAATACATCTATTGATTTGCCTTTGAATTTCTTAGTAGTCATATATACCATAGTTGCAGTCAATAAAATGAGAATTATATTAATCAAAACTTTCCAAATGCTAGTATAGTTGATTACATTCAAGTATAATCCATGAGCTAAATAGATAATTATCGCGCACCATATGACATTCATAATCCAAATCGTATTTTTATTTCCAATTTTATTGAATAGGCGATAGCTATAATATGAAGTTATTCCTATTAAAATTCTTGGAAGTACAGAAACTAATGGATTTAAAAAAAATGGGCTGACAGGTGTAGGTGCAGTTATTGCTTGATAAATACTAAAAAGTCCAAAGATAAGCCCTACTAACGCTCCTACTACAGGGCCTTCCAATATTGCACCGATTATGACAGGTATATGCATAACTGTCGCCTTAGTTGGCCCCACTGGAATGAAACCTAGTGGTGTCATACCTAAAACTATGGATATAGCCCCTAATACGCCAACTACCGTTAACTTTCTTACATTTACACTTTTACTATTTTTCATTTTACCCCTCCGCTCTAGTTCCGTTTGGATACCAGTCGATATGCCAAAACAAATTATATAGTCTGACTCAAAAAGATGTCAGCTTTCTAACAAGATAATTATACATATTTTGATTAGATTATACAATATTAATTTATTATGTCTTTGTAAGCTTTCAAATTGCCTATGCTTTCTGCATTCAGTATTGCGTTGACTATTGCTCGCCTCGTAACCTCTGCTCCCAATGTAAGCACTAAGTTAAAGTCGGCTTCTACTACATTTGTCGCTAATGCGAAGATTGTATCGCCATCATACATTGTATGCACAGGATTGATTGCTTTAGCATATCCATTATGTGATGTCTCTGCTAATTTATTAGCATATGCTTTAGTTAATTTAGCATTAGTTGCTACAACGCCAATAGTAGTATTTGTGTGAGAAATTGAATTGTCAATATAACCTTTTTCCATTATTTCAACAGTATTTAATAATTTATTCTCATTATAGTCATATACGCCTGCAATTTCTTCTGTGCCTTCATATACATCCCCTAGACTGTTTACACAGATGAGAGCTGAAACCACCAAGTCTCCTACTCTTATTGAAGCACTGCCAATTCCAGATTTCATTGCGTTGTTAAAACCTAATATTTTCCCAATGCTTGCACCCATACCACATCCTGTATTCCCTTGACGGTTTTCATTGAAAGTTGCATTTTCACATGCTCTATAACCCATTTCTTTGTCAGGCCTAATGGTATGATCCCCAACATTTAAATCAAATATTACGGCAGAAGCGACTATTGGCACTTTCGTAAAGCCAACATCAAGCCCAATACCTTTATTTTCTAAAAAATGCATCACTCCAGATGAAGCGTCTAACCCAAAGGCAGAGCCTCCAGCTAAAACTATAGCATTGATTTTTTCTACTGTCTTGTCTGGCTTAAACAAATCTGTTTCTCTAGTTCCAGGTGCACTTCCTCTCACATCAACACCGCCGGTAGCTCCTTCTTCGCTTATTACAACCGTTACCCCTGTCATTCCTACTTCTGAATGAGCATGCCCTACTTTTATACCCTCTACATCAGTTATATATCCACTATACATATTTACATCTCCTATGTTCAATTTACTATTAATTACCCAAAATTTAAAATAAGCCATCAAAGTTATAACTTTGATGGCTATATTTAACTAAAAAACATTAATAACATTCCTGCCGCTATGGCAGAACCTATTACTCCTGCAACGTTTGGCCCCATTGCATGCATAAGTAGAAAGTTTTTAGGATTTTCTTCTTGCCCTACCTTTTGAGATACTCTAGCTGCCATTGGTACAGCAGAAACACCTGCTGAGCCTATTAAAGGATTTACTTTTCCTCCTGTTGCTTTGTACATTATTTTACCAAAAATAACACCAGATGCTGTTCCTATTGAAAATGCGACTAATCCTAGTGCAATGATTCCTAGTGTTTTTAAATTCCAAAAATTTGCAGCACTTGCTGTTGCACCAACTGTCGTACCCAACAGTATTGTTACTATGTTGATCATTTCATTTTGTGCAGTTTTTGATAGCCTGTCAGTTACTCCCGATTCTCTGAATAAATTTCCTAGCATCAGCATGCCTACTAGTGTAGCTGCTGATGGTAAAAGCAAAGAAACTATTAAAGTTACCATAATTGGAAATATGATTTTTTCTTTTTTTGAGACTGGCCTTAGTTGTTCCATTACAACAGATCTTTCTTCTTTTGTTGTAAGCGCCCTCATTATTGGTGGCTGTATGATTGGAACTAATGCCATATACGAATAAGCTGCTACAGCAATAGGTCCTAATAGTTGTGGTGCTAATTTTGACGTAAGGTATAAAGCTGTAGGGCCATCTGCTCCGCCGATTATCCCTATACTTGCTGCTTCAGCTCCTGGGAATCCTAATAGTATAGCTCCAATAAACGTTGCAAATATGACGAATTGTGCTGCTGCCCCAAGAAGTACTGATTTTGGATTTGCTATTAATGGACCAAAATCCGTCATTGCTCCAATTCCTAAAAATATTAATGGAGGATAAATACCTAATTTTACACCTTGATATAGATAATACAATAAGCCCCCGTACTCTTTTGTATGACTTACTAATTCCCCTGTGTTAGGGTCTTTAATAATCTCTACAACAGGCTCTTTCATCATATTTGCCCCCGGAAGATTAGCCAATAACATTCCAAAAGCAATTGGAATCAATAAAAGAGGTTCAAAACCTTTGGCTATAGCCAAATATAATAGAACAAGTGATATAATTATCATTATGATGCTCCCAAAAGACATCATGGCAAAGCCTGTGCTATTAAGAAAATCAACCAATACAGTTGCAGTCATTTTTTTCACCCTTTCTTATTAGCTCTATTCTATTATTGCTAATTTATCTCCGGTATTTACTGTACTGCCTTCTTTAGTTAGCATTTTTGATAGCTTGCCATCTCTTGGAGCTAAAATTTCATTTTCCATTTTCATTGCTTCTAAAATTAGGATGACATCTCCTGCTTTTAATTGTTGACCTTCTTGAGCAACTATTTTCCAGATGTTTCCTGGCATTGGCGCTTCAACTATTTCTTGACCTGCCTGAGCCTTAATTTCCTCTTTTACTTCTGGTTTTGGCTGTGGCTTCTCTATTTTCTTTTCTTCTCTTGTTACAGTGTTTGGAATTACAGCTGAATTTTCTTTTGATGAAATTTCTTCAACTTCAACCTCATAGCTTTGCCCATTTACATTTATTTTAAATTTTCTCATCTCATATCCTCCAATCTATATTTTGTTAAAAATTTGTTCTAATTGCCCTGCTCTTTGCCAGTCACTAATTTCTGGTGGTATTCTTTTAATAGTTTTTATTTTTATATCCTCTACCTTATTTTCGGTCGCACACGCTATTGCAGCAGCAATTACCGCAATTATTTCTTCATCGATTTCATTCTCAAATTTCTTGCTGTCTTCTTTCACTTCTTTAGTTTCAATTTTTACGGTCTCTATTTTGCTCTTAGAGTCTTTGTCATTTCCAATTGCTTTTAACTTATCTATTAGAAATGATATCAATATTAGTATTATAAAAACTACTAACATGCTAGAAACAGTGACGATTAATGATTCTCCAATAGTTATATGTTCTCCCATTTTTCGGCCTCCTATACTGGCAAGTTGCCGTGTTTTTTGCTAGGTCTAGTCTCTCTCTTTGTTTCCAGCATATCAAATGCACTTATTAATCTTGGTCTAGTATGGCTTGGAACTATTATGTCGTCAACAAATCCTCTTTGGGCAGCAATAGATGGGTTTGCTACGGTATTTCTATATTCTTCAATTTTTTCCATTCTTGTTTTTACTGGATCGTCAGAATTGGCAATTTCATTTTTAAATATAATATTCGCAGCTCCGTCTGGCCCCATTACCGCAATTTCTGCTGTTGGCCATGCAAATACTTGGTCTGCTCCCAAGTCTTTGCTGCACATTGCAAGATAAGCTCCGCCATAAGCTTTTCTTGTTATAAGTGTGACTTTTGGAACTGTTGATTCTGAATATGCATAAAGCACTTTAGCCCCATGTCTTATTATTCCACCGTATTCCTGATTAGTTCCTGGTAAAAATCCTGGTACATCGACTAGATTCAATAATGGAATATTATATGCATCGCAAGTTCTAATGAATCTTCCAGCTTTGTCAGACGCATTTATGTCTAAGCAGCCTGCCAATACTTTAGGTTGATTTGCTATAACTCCTATAGTCTTTCCATTCAATCTAATGAACCCTGTGATTATATTCCCAGCATATAGTGGTTGTACCTCGAAAAATTCGTTTTCGTCTGCTATCGACTTTATTACTTCCTTCATGTCATATGGTTTGTTTGGATTTTCTGGAACTATATCGTTTAACATTTCATCTGTGCGATTTATATCGTCATTGGTTCTTACAACTGGGGGCATCTCTAAGTTGTTTGAAGGGAGATATGAGAGCAATTCTCTGACTCTCTTTATGGTTTCTTCCTCTGTTTTATCCATGAAATGAGCGACTCCACTAGTTCTATTGTGTGTCATTGCACCTCCGAGTTCTTCTTGAGTAACCTCTTCACCTGTAACTGACTTGATTACTTGTGGTCCTGTAATAAACATCATGCTTGTCTTTTCTGTCATAAATATAAAATCAGTTAGAGCTGGAGAATATACTGCTCCTCCTGCACACGGTCCCATAATTACAGATATTTGTGGTATGACCCCAGATGCTATTGTATTTCTATAGAATATTTTGCCATATCCTGATAAAGCATCGACTCCCTCTTGGATTCTAGCGCCACCAGAATCATTAAATCCAACTATAGGTGCACCCATTTTCAAAGCCATGTCTTGAACCTTTACAATTTTATTAGCATGCATTTCTCCTAAGGAGCCACCGACAACTGTAAAATCTTGAGCATACACAAACACTAATCTGCCATCTACTGTACCATATCCAGTTACAACTCCATCAGCAGGCGCTTCAACACTTGCCATGTCAAAATTCGTCGATCTGTGTTTGACAAACGCATCTATTTCAATAAAGCTGTTTTCATCTAAAAGTAGATTTATTCTCTCGCGCGCAGTTAATTTGCCTGAACTATGTTGTTTTTCAATTCTTTTAATTCCACCGCCGAGTTTTATATTCTCTTTTGCTTTGATTAATTCATTTATTTTGTCATTCATTTTTATCCTCCTATAGAGATTATTCTCTTTCGCTTATTTCTATTAGCACGCCATTTGTTGATTTTGGATGTAAAAATGCAATCTTTGCCCCACCAGCTCCATATCTTGGTTTCTCATCGATAAGCCTTACACCTTTTTCCTTTAATTCTTCGAGTGTTTTTTCGATGTCATCAACTCTAAAGGCAATATGTTGAATACCTTCTCCCTTCTTTTCAATAAATTTAGCTATTGGTCCTTCATCATCTGTTGATTCCAACAATTCTATTTCCGAATCCCCTACAGGCAAAAATGCTACTTTTACTTTCTGTTCTTCTACTACTTCTCTTCCAGTACATTTAATTCCAAGCATTTGCTCATAGAATTCCACTGATGTTTCAAGATTCCTTACTGCTATACCTATATGATCTATTTTTTTTACCATTAGAACTCTCCTCTCTTAGTTCAATAATAAATTTAGCAGTTCTTCCTTTGCAGTATATGGGTCTTTCTTTCTTGTATATACTTCGTTTACAAGAGTATTTAAAAAATCATTCTCAACTGCTTTTTTCATTATTAAATTGATTAAGTCCTCCTTTGCTAAATCCAATAATTCTTGTTTAGCATTGTTAATTCTTCTCTTTTCATAATTTCCTGTTTTCATCTGATAATCCCTATGCTCAAATATAGCTTCTAAAAGGGTGTCAATATCTTTATTCTTTATAGCTGACACTTTTACTACTTTAGGCCTAAAATCCTTGTTTTCATTTAAATCTAAATTCATTTCTATTTCTAACTTTGTCTTATCTGCACCATCTAAATCGGATTTATTGATTGCAAAAACATCAGCTATCTCCATTGTGCCAGCTTTTATAGCTTGTATGTCATCCCCCATATTTGGAACCAATACCATTAAAACTGTATCCGCCATTTTTACAATGTCTATTTCAGATTGTCCTACGCCTACTGTTTCCACGAAGATGTAATCGCAACCAAAGATGTCTAATACTTTTATTGCACTCGAAGTTGCTTTTGATAATCCTCCTAGGTTGCCTCTAGTTCCCATGCTTCTTATGAAAACCCCTTCATCTAGACTTAAATCAGTCATTCTGATTCTATCCCCAAGTATTGCACCACCTGTAAAAGGGCTAGTCGGATCTATGGCAAGAATACCTATTTTTTTGCCTTCTTCTCGAAGTTTTTTAGCCATTTTTTCTGTAAGTGTTGATTTTCCAGCTCCAGGCGAACCTGTTACTCCAATGATATAGGCCTTTCCTGTTTTATGATACAAATTTTTAAGAATTTCCTCAGCTTCTTTTTCATTGTTTTCAAGCATAGAAATGAGTCTCGCACAGGCTATCTTGTCTCCAGCTAAAAGCCTATCTTCTATGTTCAAATAATCACCACCTATTGTCTTTTTACATGAGTTGTAATAAATTCGACAACATCCTTTGTACTAGTACCCGGAGTGAATATTGCTTCTACTCCAGATTGGATTAAAAATGGAATATCATCATCAGGGATTACTCCTCCTCCAACAATGAGTCTATCTGTAACTCCTCTTTCTTTCAAAAGATTTACAACCTTTGGAAACAATGTATTGTGTGCACCAGACAAAATACTCATTGCAACTACATCTACGTCTTCCTGAATTGCTGCTTCTACTATTTGCTCAGGTGTCTGTCTTAAGCCAGTATATATTACTTCCATGCCCGCATCTCTCAATGCTCTAGCTATTACTTTTGCGCCTCTATCATGCCCATCCAAACCAGGCTTAGCAACCAAAACTCTAATTGGTCTATTCATTTGTCTTCCTCCTCATCTTATAAAATGACAGATTGTTGATATTCACCAAACACTTCTCTTAATGCGCCACAAATTTCTCCTAATGTTGCATATGTTTTTACTGCATCTAAGATATAAGGCATTAAATTCTCATTTGTTTTTGCTTTTTCAGTCAATGTAGCAATTGCTTCGTTAACTCTTACATTGTCTCTTTCTTGACGTAATTTTTGCAATTTTTTCTTTTGTACAATTTCAACTTGTGGATCAACTTTTAATATCTCTTTCTTTTGTTCTTCTTCCACTTTAAATTTATTAACTCCTACAACTATCCTCTCTCCACTTTCGATTTGCATTTGATACTTGTATGCGGAGTTTTGTATCTCTTTTTGAATGTATCCAGTTTCAATTGCTTTGGTTGCTCCACCTAAGTTGTCGATATTTTTTATATATTCCATTGCTTCTTTTTCTATCTTATCTGTTAAGCTTTCTACATAATATGAACCTGCTAATGGATCAATAGTTTCAGTTACTCCTGATTCATAAGCTACGATTTGTTGCGTCCTAAGTGCGATCATTACGGAATCTTCCGTTGGCAATGCTAGAGCTTCATCTCTTGAATTTGTATGAAGAGATTGAGTTCCACCTAATACAGCTGCTAGAGTTTGAATTGCAACCCTTACGATGTTGTTATCTGGCTGTTGAGCAGTTAGCGTAGAACCAGCAGTTTGGGTATGGAATTTTAGCTGCATTGACTTTTCAGATTTTGCATTGAATCTTTCTTTCATTATCTTCGCCCAAAGTCTTCTTGCAGCTCTGTATTTAGCAACTTCTTCAAATAAGTCGTTGTGAGCGTTAAAGAAGAATGAAAGTCTTGGTGCAAATTCATCCACTTCAAGTCCTGCATTTATAGCTGCATCAACATACGCTATTCCATCTGCTAATGTAAATGCTACTTCTTGTGCCGCAGTTGAGCCTGCTTCTCTTATGTGATATCCGCTTATACTTATAGTGTTCCATTGTGGTACGTGTTTTGAGCAGTACTCGAATATATTCGTGATGAGTCTCATAGATTCTTGGGGTGGAAATATATATGTTCCACGCGCAATATACTCTTTTAATATATCATTTTGTATTGTGCCTCTTAATTTATCAGGTGAAACTCCTTGCTTTTCTGCTACTGCTATGTACATTGCTAATAGTACACTTGCTGGTGCATTTATTGTCATTGATGTGCTTACTTTATCTAAAGGTATTCCATCAAACAATATCTCCATGTCTTTTAATGAGTCTATCGCAACTCCAACTTTGCCAACTTCTCCTTCACTTAGCGGATGATCTGAATCATATCCAATCTGAGTAGGCAAGTCAAAAGCTACACTCAAACCTGTTTGCCCTTGTTCCAGCAAGTATTTATATCTCTTGTTTGATTCTTCTGCTGTCGCAAAACCGGCATATTGTCTCATTGTCCAGAGCCTTCCTCTGTACATTGTAGGTTGTACACCTCTTGTAAAAGGATATTGCCCTGGGTAACCTATTTCTTCTTCGTAATCCATATCTTTGATATCCAATGGTGTATATAATCTCTTTACTTCAATACCTGAGCCTGTTGTAAATGTTTTCTTCCTTTCAGGAAATTTTTCTATTAGCTTAACAATCTTATTTTCTTCCCATTTTTGATAGGAAGATAATATTTTATCAAGCTTGTCTTTTTCGTACATTTCATTGACCCCCTTGAATTTCACTTTCAGTTTTTATTATATTAGAAAATGTAACAATATTGCAATATAAATTTCATGCAATATATAAATTGAAATTTATATTGCAATATTGTTCTCCTCTACTATATTCTATCCTAAATATAAATTCTATGAAAGACCTAAAAAAAGCAGGAAATTAAATTTCTTTAATTTCCTGCTATAATACTTTCAAATTCTTTACCGTCAATTGTTTCTTTTTCCATAAGAGCTTGAGCTAATCTATGCAAAACATCTATATTGTCTTTTAAAAGAGACTCTGCCTTGTGATAAGCGCGATCTATTATATTTCTCATTTCTTTGTCAATTTCAGCAGCTACTTCTTCACTGTAATTTCTAGTTCTGCCGAAGTCTCTTCCCAAGAAAACTTCGTCATTGTCAGTTCCATAAGTCATAGGCCCAAGTCTTTCACTCATTCCATAGTGAGTAACCATGTCTCTTGCTATTTTAGTTGCTCTTTCTATGTCATTTTGAGCGCCAGTACTTATATCCTCGAGTACCAATGCTTCTGTTACTCTTCCACCTAGAAGCACAGCTAACCTGTCTTCCATTTCGCCTTTTGTCATGTAGTTCCTATCCTCTTCAGGTATATAAGCTGTAAATCCTCCTGCCATACCTCTTGGAATTATAGTAACTAGGTGAACTGGATCTGAGCCAGGAATCAATTTAGATGTTAATGCATGCCCTGCTTCATGATAAGCAGTTAGCCTCTTTTCTTTTGGGCTGATTACTTTGCTTTTTTTAGCTGGACCTGCTTGTACTTTTATTGAAGCTTCCTCAATCAAATGCATAGGTATTTCTTTTAAATTATATCTAGCAGTTAAGAGCGCAGCTTCATTCATTAAATTCTCAAGATCAGCTGGAGTAAATCCTGGTGTCCTCTTTGCTACTACTTTTAAGTCAACATCATCTGCTAAAGGTTTGTTCTTAGAATGAATCTTCAAGATTTCTTCCCTACCTTTAACATCTGGCAAACCTACATAAATAGTTCTGTCAAATCTTCCAGGTCTAAGCAATGCTGGGTCAAGTATGTCTGCTCTATTTGTTGCAGCCATTACTATGATACCTTCATTTTTGCTAAAGCCATCCATTTCAACTAGAAGTTGGTTAAGAGTTTGTTCTCTTTCGTCGTGCCCTCCTCCTAGTCCTGCGCCTCTTCTTCTCCCAACTGCATCTATCTCATCTATAAACACAATACATGGCGAATTTTTCTTAGCCTGTTCAAATAAATCTCTAACTCTGCTAGCGCCAACTCCAACAAACATTTCAACAAAATCCGAACCTGATATCGTGAAAAATGGAACTCCCGCTTCTCCAGCTACCGCTTTGCTAAGATAAGTTTTACCTGTTCCAGGAGGACCCACCATCAATACACCTGTAGGTATTCTAGCACCTATGTCGATGTATTTCTTTGGGTTTTTAAGGAAGTCTACTATCTCTTGTAGTTCCTCTTTCTCCTCGTCTAGCCCAGCAACATCGTCAAATGTCACAATTTTCCCATCGTCAAATTTTTGCATTTTTGCTCGGCTTCTTCCAAAGGACATTACTCCTTTGTTTCCTCCGCCCTGAGTTTGTTGCATCATTACCATCCAAAATACTCCAAAAATGAGGAGTATAAAGATTGTTGGAAGCATTTCAATATACCATGGTGTTGTGGGTACTTGTTCTGCCTCATATACAATTTTGCCTTCATCAACTAATTCTTTCACATAATCGTGATAAAAAGTAACCCTTGTTTCTTCAGGTAGAATGGCTGTAAACTTATTGCCATCATCGAGTTCACCTTCTACTGTGTTTCCAATAGAGGTTATTTTATTAATACTTCCATCGTTTAAATGTGTAACCAGCTCTGTAAAACTAAGCTCCACAGGTTTCTCTACATTCGTTCCTAACATTCTTACACTCAGCATAATCATCAATACTATTATCAAGTAAATGCTTATGCCTCTAAAAAATCTCTTCAAATTCAGTCTCCCTCCAGTCATAATTAAGTCTATTGAATATTGTTATTTATAATATTCTTCTTTTAATGCAGCTACAAATGGGTAATTTCGATATTTTTCATTATAATCTAGTCCATATCCAATGATGAACTCATCAGGTATAGTAAATCCGGTATAGTCAACATTTATATTAATTTTTCTTCTTTCAGGTTTATCCAATAATGTACAGATTTTGACACTATCAGCTCCTCTCTTTATAAGCAATTCTTTTAAATATCCTAGAGTCAGTCCTGTATCTATGATGTCTTCAACAATAATAATGTCTTTATCTTCTACACTGAAATCCAAATCTTTTATTATCCGAACCTCTCCAGTAGATATGCTTGACTTTCCATAACTTGATACAGCCATAAAATCAATGTGAATAGGTATTTTTATCTCTCTTATTAGATCAGACAAAAACACTACCGCACCTTTTAAAATGCCTACGACAACTGGCTCTTTGCCTTGATAGTCTTTAGTTATTTGTTCTCCTAACTCCTTTACTCTCTTTTTGATTTGCTCTTCAGAAACTAAAATTTCTTTAATCATTTGGTCTTCCACCTAAATACCTCCAAATTAATATTTTTGGTATCGCATTTTTAATACCCTTTGTGTTTTATTCGTAATCTTAAAAATATCTGATATGTCATAGCCTATTATCCACATAATATTGTTGATATCACATACGAGAGGAATTTTGCCTCTTTCTTCTTGTGGTATCTTTTTATCTATAAAGTATTTTTTAACTGTTTTTTTGCCTCCTAAGCCTAGAGGATAAAAAACATCGCCCTCTTTTCTAGTTCTTAAAATAATTGGCCATTCTATTTTATCATAATCAAAATACTTTGTATTTAAATTATTGAATTTTATATCTTTTTTATCTATTTCTTCAATGGTCAATTTAAGCCTTAACTCTTCAATGATGTTCTCTCCCATTGTCAGTTTCTTTGGTTCGAATACTATTTCTCTTGGCTTTTCCAATTCTAGATATAGATTTCCATACGAAATTCTCGCTATTATTCCCTTAGCGATATCGATACTCTTGCCAGTTTTATTGTTCTCTAATAATTCTATTATTAATTCTACATGTTTTTGTTCAATGTCAACAATGTCATCGCAAAGGCAAAATATAGCTTTCCTAATTATTCGATTTTTTATTGCTCGAAGCTCTTTATTTAAAAGTACGCCTTCAATGATTATACTATTATTGTCTGTTTTTTTCACCAATAAATTATATTTTTTTTCTGCGATTTCATCTAAAGCATCAGAGTCGATTTGAGCATTTTTTGATAATCTGTAAAGACTATCTACTATATTTGGATTGAAATTCTCTTCAATGTATGGAAAAAGTTCCAGTCTTACTCTATTCCTCTGATATATAGTTTCTACATTTGTATAGTCCTCTACATGATCTAACCCATATGACATTAAATACTCATTAAGTTCATTTCTCTTTATATTGAGTATAGGTCTTATTATATCTTGTGCTTTGAATTGCATGCCCTTTAGTCCATCTATTCCAGTGCCTCTAATTATTCTCAACATAACAGTTTCAGCTTGGTCATTTTTATTATGCGCTACTGCAATTTTCCCTCCGCCAACTTCGTTTAATATCTTCCTAAAAAATCCGTATCTAAGTATTCTACCAGCTTCCTCTGAAGAAATCTTCTTTTCTTTTGCGAATCCATTCATATCTACTTTTGTGCTGTAAAATGGGACGCTGTATTTGTTTGATAATCTCTCTACGAATTTTTCATCTCTATCGGCTTCGATACCTCTTACTCCATGATTTACATGAGCGACATAAAGATTATAATCGAATAAATCTCTAAGTCTAGCCAGTAAATCAAGCAATACTACAGAGTCAATACCGCCAGATATCCCAGCGACAATATTATCTTTTGGTTTTATCAAATTGTATTCCGTGACGTTTTTATAGAATTTATCGAATATATCGTCCATAAGATCACCTTTTCCCTAGATAAACAAAAAACCGGGAAACCCGGTTTAATCAATCGCTATATCCTGCTTTTTTGCTCCTCACTCCACTACTTTTTCTATTATCCCTCGTTTTCATTTGATCTAGCTTTTCATTACTGTCTTTTAAGTACATGTTCAGCATATCCTCAAACGATAAATTCTTCTGCCTTTCATCAGACTTATGCCAGTCAATATCAGCTGGTTTTGATGTCTTTGGCTTAGCTTGCCTAATTGACAAACTGATCTTTCCATCATTTGAAATTGACAAAACTTTTACTTTGACTTTTTGGTCTTTTTTTAAGTAATCCGATACTTTTTCTACATAATCATGTGAGACTTCGGAAATGTGTACCAAACCACTCTTCCCATCAGGAAGCTCAATGAAAGCTCCAAAATTTGTAATACCTGTTACAGTACCCTCAACTATTTCTCCTACAGATAGGGGCATAAATTAATTCTTCCTCCTTAGATTAATAATATATGATAAGTATATATCAGGATTTATTAATTGTCAATCAATTATCTTAATCATAAAGTACGCTTGGATTACTCATTAAGATGATTAAAAAATTTGGAAGTATGAAGCTGATATAATTTATAGCGCTTATGCCATTTAATTTCTTAGTAGATTTGTTGATTGTTATTTGTTGAAAAGACTCTTCTCATCGGTTTTATTTTTATCTATGTATATTATTTCCCTTGGCTTTACTAAGCCATATTCGTCTCTTGCAACTTTCTCAACAAATGATAATGTTCCACTTTGTTTTATTTGAGTGTCTAAATCTGTGATTTCATTGTTCAACTCTGATACTTCTTCCTCTAGTTTGACCTTTTCTGCCATGAGATCTCTCTGTAAATTTTTCTGGTTAAAAAAAGTTATTGTAGTGTATATGGCTATAATTAAAATGAATAGATGATGAATCCTAAATCCTCTTTTTTTAATTTGTTTTTTTCTTTTATTTTTAGACATATAATCACCACCTCAATATTATATATAGAATTATCTCACTTTTCTAAATTAATATCAATAACTATTCTATTATTTTGTACATTTCTGTCGATTCAGCTTTGGAAACATTCTCTTTAACATTCACTATCTCAATTTTTAAGTTTTTATTTCCAAATTGAATTTCAACTATATCTCCAGGTTTTACTTCATCTCCTGCTTTAGCAACTTTGCCGTTTATATAAACTCTACTGCTGTCGCATGCTTCTTTGGCTATTGTTCTTCTTTTTATTATTCTTGAATCTTTAAGAAATTTATCAATTCTCATATATTCTCTCCTGTAAAAAAAATCAGGTCTAAGACCTGATTTTTTATTTCTTTTTACCTTTTTTAGTTACATTTACGCTTTCTTTAAGAGCTTTTCCAGCTTTGAATACAGGTGCTTTTGAAGCTGGAATCTTAATTACTTCTTCAGGATTTCTTGGGTTTCTACCTTCTCTTGCTTTTCTTTCTCTTACTTCGAATGTTCCAAACCCAACTAGTTGAACTTTGTCTCCTGCAACTAGAGTCTCTTCAACTGATTTCATGAATGCATTTAATGCTGCTTCTGCATCTTTTTTTGTGAGATTGCTCTTTTCTGCAATGCTAGCTATTAATTCTGCTTTGTTCATTTTTACTCCTCCTTTAAATTTAACTAATTTTGAGTAATTATTTAGTTGTGTCATCTAAGCGACTCTTTGCTTGATCCCACAATTCATCTAACTCTTCTATAGACATCTCAAGCAACTTTCTACCTTTTTTTTGCGCCAATTCTTCGACTACTCCAAACCTATCTATAAATTTATCAGTAGCTTTATGCAGAGCAGTCTCAGGATCGACTTTTAAAAATCTAGCTAAATTGACGATGGAAAACAATAAATCTCCCAATTCTTCCTCATAGCGTAATGAATCTTTTTCTCCATTTTCAATAAGCTCTAGAACTTCATCATATTCCTCAATTACCTTTTTCATTGGTCCGTCTATATCATCCCAATCAAATCCGACTTCTGAAGCAAGTTTTTGAACTTTTTTACTTCTGATTAGGGAAGGCAATTTAGGAATATTCTCCATTCTACCGGACAAAGTATCGATTGATCTAGACCCATACTTTATCATATTCCAATTATATACTACTTTATCAGTATTTACCAGTGTTTTTTTTAAAAAAACATGAGGATGTCTTGTAATTAACTTGTTAGCAAGATTTTTTGTCACATCTATTAAGTAAAAATCGCCATTTTCAGAGGCTATCTGGGTATGCAATAACACTTGAAGCATCAAATCTCCTAGTTCTTCTGCCAAGTGATTAAAATTTTCTTCCTCTATCGCTTCTATTACTTCATAAGCTTCTTCGATTAAGTTTTCTCTTAATGTAAAATGATCCTGTTCTCTATCCCAAGGACACCCGTCTTTAGAACGCAGCTTTTTCACAATATCTACCAAGTCGTTAAAATCATATATGTTAAATTCATCTTTATTTACTTTAAAAACCACTAATGTTGTCAAAGCTCCGATATTCTTAGATCTGTCAATATCCATCACTTTGATTTTCTCGATTAGCTCTTTATCTTTTACACCTGCATAATGTACTAAACTGACTTCATACTCATCACCATAAACTTCCGACAATGCTAGTTTTACTTCAGAAGCCACTCTTTTATTGTATACCTGGCATATTATCAAATTAGAATTAATATCTAATTGTGTTGGTTTTAATTCTAATGCATCGATGATTTTTATCCCATCAATTGGATCTATTTTAAGAGATGCTAAAATCGGTTCGATAAAGCTCTCACTTGGAACTATTTCAATTTCAAAAGTTCCCTTGGATGCTTTTTCAAGCAAATGAGAAACAGTTTTTTCCGCTACCATCGGATGTCCGGGAACAATATAGTTAATTTCATCGTTGGATTCCAACTCATAAAGTAATCTATCTACTATTTTCTCATACACTTTTTCGAAGCTCATTTCGCTCTCATATATATAATCCATGCTTATAAATGGTATGTTTTTATTGTGAAAAAACTCAATTGTAGGATGATTAACAGTTCTTAGTATGTTTTTGTTTCCACTTTGTATCTTTTCGATTGCCCCCAATGTCAAAGAATCGATATTGCCACACCCAAGACCTATTATGTTGATTTTCTTCATAGAAACCTCCAACTACAGATATTTATCTGCTATAGCTAATATTTTTTCATTTTTTGTCATTAATAAAATGTCTTCTTTTGTTATAGTTTTTGTCATAAATAAAGCAACTACATAGGAAATAACTCCTAACACAACTGCGGTCAATGTAGATATTGAATTTCCTGCTAAAAGATGCACTAAGTAATATCCTGAAGCAGCAAATATCGACATTATAATAGAAGAAATAAAGGGTTTAATGAATATGTCCTTTAAATCCAGATGGATTTTGCCTTTAGTTATTACATATTTCAAATTCAACAATGATGCTATTGCATATGCCGTGACGGTACTAATTGCAGCTCCGTTTATGTTTATTGCCGGTATTGCTGTCAAAGTGTAAGTAAGCAAAACTTTAGCTAAAGCTCCAATAAATAAATTTCTTACCGGTATGAAAGGCTTTCCAAGCCCTTGAATAATGGCTGTCAAAGACTGAACTAAAGTTAAAAAAACCACTCCCAATGATAAATATCTAAGTATTTTCCCTGTGCTGACTATAACTTGTTCTGTGTTGCTAAAATACAAAAGCCTTATTATTGGTTCAGCTAGCACAAATATACCTAATGCACAAGGCAATCCTATTAGCAAAGTAATTCTTATTCCAGATGATATTGTTGCATTTAATTCTTCTTTTGAGTCCTTTGCTTTAAGCGATGAAATTGCGGGCACTAAGCTCATTGCTATTGCCATTGAAAAAACTTGTGGTAAATTTATGAGAGTCTGTGCCATGCCTTTTAATTGGCCATATAAAGCATTTGATTCTTGCTGTGTAAAAGATATTGACTGAAGTCTTCTCAATACTAAACTTGCATCTATAGCATCCATTATCGGAGCAATTGCAGAGCCTATTGTTATTGGTATTGCTATCAATAACAAATCTCTTATTATGCTTTTTGCAGGGTATTCCTTGGCTTCAATCGTCTTATGGGATTCTCTTTTTATAGTATCTCTAAATAAATAATATATAAACACAATACAAATCGTTCCAAATATTGCTCCTACTGAGCCTCCAAGCGATGCGCCTCCTGCAGCTATTGGAATACCCTTGTCTAGCAATATTACTGTCAACGTAAGCCCAAACACCACTCTGAAAAGTTGTTCCACAATCTGTGATAGCGCCGTTGGCACCATGTTTTGCCTGCCTTGAAAAAGTCCTCTAAAGGCTGACATTATAGGCACAAACAAAAGTGCTGGTGTCAACGCAATAAGTGCATAATATGCATTAGGGTTTCCCAAATAATTTACTATTTTTTTAGCGAAAATCAATAAAATTGACGAAGTCAATAATCCGGCAATTGCCATTACAGTTAGTGCAGTCTTAAATACCTTCTGTGCGTTTGAATAATCTCCTAAAGCTCTCTTTTCTGATACGATCTTAGCTACAGCTACTGGAATACCAGAAGTTGAAATTGTAAGCAATAATACATAAAACGGGTATGCTGTCTGGTAATATCCCATCCCCTCAGCTTTAATTATATTTGACAAAGGGATTCTATAAATAGCACCCAATATTTTTACAATAACCCCTGCCATACCTAAAATAGCAGCGCCTTTTACAAAGCTGTTTTGTTTAGACATCTATTTATCCTCCTGGATGAATTACTATAAATTATCATAATAATTTTTTATCTTTGCTTCGTTTTTTAGTTCAGTTACGTATTCAATGTATTTATTATTTTTTATTTCTAGGACTACATCATCTTTTAAATCATCAAAAGATTCTTTTACATCAGTTAATTTCATGATGAAAAATCCATTTGATGCAGATATGACATCGGTGATTTCTCCAACCTTTAACCCTTTAATATAATCGTCTAAAACCGGATCTTGCCCTTTTCTAATATATCCTACATCTCCACCCTGTATAGCTGAAATACTGTCTTTTGACTCTATTTTAGCAAGTTCTTCAAAACTTTCGCCCTTCTTTAGCCTATTCAATATATCATTGGCTTTTTGTTCATCTTCCAAGTATATTTGGCTTAACCTGTACTTTATGATTTCGTCTTTGTGTTTATTATAATACTCCTTGATTTCAATTTCATTAATATTTAATGTCTCAAAATAGTGATCCTTATGTTTATTGACCATTAGCTCTGATTTTTGGAGTTTTTGAACATCTTCCCAACTTATTCCAATCTTCGATATGAAATCGCTAAATTCATCTCTAGCTTCGCCTAGTGATTCTTCCATGTATTTTTCTAACTCTTGACTTGTTATTGTTAAGCCAGCTTTATTGAAATCTTGCTCTATGATTTTCTCAAGTATCAGTTTATCATAAATATCTCTTTTTAATGTATCTTCATATGTCTTATCAGCTGATGATTTTTCATAAAGCGCTTCTTCTCCATTTTGAAATACAAATAAAGCTTTGTAAATTTCGTATTCGCGATTATATTCATCAATAGATATTTCTTCTCCATTCACTATTGCAACTACTCCATCTTTGCTACTAGAACAGCCTGATAATAATGCAATGAATAGGAAAGATATTGCAAGTACTTTTATTATACTCTTCTTTTTCAAATAACCACTCCCTCTATCAATCTTTTTGTCTACTATTTATACTGTCAATTATCTGAATTAATTCTAAAGTAGATTTCAAAATATCTTTTTTAACTTTTATTGTTATATTCGCATTTTTTGTTAAATTAAAGAAAACATTGTTTTTATATTTGTCAGTCAACTTCGTAATGAGTTCTAAAGAAATATTGTTGACATTTGCAAAGTTTACCATTATGCCTTTATCAATTTGCTCAACATTTGTTATGTTATTTTTGCTTGCTAAATATCTGATATATGAGATTGTGATTAGATTGAAAACAGGCTGTGGTATGTCTCCAAATCTATCTATTAACTCATCAGTTAATTCATCAATATCTTCTTTGCTCTCAACGGATGAAATTTTTCTATACATCTCAATTCTTTGTTCTTCTTCTTCTATATAGAATGAGCTTATATACGCATCTAATTTCAAATCTATCGTAGTATCTATTTTCTCTATTACGCTAACTCCTTTAACCTTTTGAACTGCTTCTTGCAAATATTTGATGTAGAGGTCATAGCCAACATTTTCAATATGCCCGTGTTGACTTAAGCCAAGTAAATTTCCAGCTCCTCTGATCTCTAAATCTCTCATCGCAATCTTGAATCCAGCTCCAAACTCTGTAAAGTCTTTAATCGCTTTTAGCCTTTTCTGCGCTACTTCGCTTAGAACTTTATCTCTTTGATACATCAGATATGCATAGGCAAGTCTATTTGTTCTTCCAACTCTTCCTCTAAGTTGATACAACTGAGATAGACCTAGTTTATCAGCATCGTGAATTATTATAGTGTTGACATTTTGAATGTCCATTCCAGTTTCAATAATTGTAGTACAAACTAAAACATCAATTTCATTGTTGATGAAATCAATCATAACATTTTCCAATTGTCTTTCTGTCATTTGGCCATGCGCTACGCCAAAGCTTGCCTCTGGGACTAGTTGCTCGAGTTCATACGCTATTTTATCGATGGATTCAACTCTGTTATATACATAATAGACCTGTCCGCCTCTTGAGATTTCTTTAAGAATTGCTTCTCTAATCAATGCCTTGTTTAACTCAGATACATATGTTTGAACTGGATACCTTTCCTCAGGCGGTTCATCAATTACAGACATGTCTCTAATCCCGATTAAACTCATATTTAAAGTTCTCGGAATTGGTGTTGCGCTTAATGTCAAGCAATCTACATTTTCTTTCAGTTTTTTTAGAGCTTCTTTGTGTTTTACTCCAAATCTTTGTTCTTCGTCTATGATCAACAATCCTAAGTCTTTGAATACAACATCTTTTGATAAAATCCTATGAGTCCCTATAATTATATCAACAGAGCCCTTCCTTATCATAGACAAAGTGTTTTTAATTGATTTAGATGTGCTAAATCTACTTAGCAATCCTATTTTTACAGGAAAATCAGAAAATCTTTCAATTATAGTATTGTAATGTTGCTGTGCCAATATTGTAGTTGGAACTAATATTGCCACTTGTTTCCCGTCCATTACAGCCTTAAAAGCAGCTCTTAAAGCAACTTCCGTCTTTCCATACCCTACGTCTCCACATAAAAGCCTGTCCATAGGTCTTGGTTTCTCCATATCTGCTTTGATTTCCTCGATTGCTCTCAATTGACCTTCTGTCTCTTCATATGGAAAACTGTCTTCAAATTGTTTCTGCCATGGCGTGTCAGGAGAAAACGCATAGCCCTCTATGTTTTCGCGCTTTGCATAGAGTTCAACAAGATCTTTTGCCATTTCTTCAATTGCTTTTTTTGTTTTATTTCTTTTTTTAATCCATTCAATGCTGTTTAGGCTGTCTACCTTAGGTAAACCGGCATCTTTGGCTGTATATTTCTGAATCATGCTCATTTGGTCAATTGGCAAGTATAGCTTGTCTTTGCCTCGATATGCAATTGATAGATAATCTTTTTTTACTCCATCGACATCGAGTTGTACTATGCCTAAATATTGACCAATACCGTGGTTTTCATGGACTACATAATCTCCTACATTTAAATCCCCTAAAGATATTGCATCATTTGCCTTCGTTTTATTTTTCTTAGCTTTTTTAGTTTTCTTGCTACTCCCTAATATATCTTTATCGCTTATAAGCGTAAATTTCACATTTTCATATTCAAATCCTTTATCTAAGCTCCTAGGAATTATAAAAATTTGTGATGATTGAATGATATTATCTTCATCTTCAATTACGGATGCATTAATTGAAGAATCGCTAAGTTGAGTTTTCAATCTGTTTGCTCTTTCAAGAGTACCAGAGAAAATCAATGTCTTATAACCACGATACATATATCTTTTTAAATCTTCAATAAGAAAATTGAAATTATTAGCATAATACGAGCCCTGCTTAGCTGAAATCTGATAAATTGCTTTTGGTGGAAAATCATTGTCTTGTTTTAAGAAAAAGCTCGTCGTGATTATATTTTTATCTTTTAAAGCTCGAAGAAACTTTAAATAATCGTAGTTTAAATACAAATGAGAATTAAGTATTTCTCCAGTTTCAAATAGCTCTAGCAATTCAGAATTTTGTATATCCCTATTTGTTTTGATCTTTTCTTCAATGCTTTTGACTTCGTCTAGCAATACGATGCTATCTGGAGAAAAATAATCAGTTATGCCGCCTCTTATGCTCTCATCTATATAGGGTAAAATCAAATCTATATTTGCTACATCGCTATTATTGTCTAAAATCTCTAGTATATGATTATACTTATTTATAGCCATTTCACTTGCCTTCGAATTTTTAACTCTGTTCATATGTTTATTTAAATCTTTTTCCAACTTCGCAGCAATATTTTTTTTCTGGATTTCAGATAAAATGATTTCTTTTGCAGGAATAACCTCTATATTATCCAAATTGTCGATAGTTCTTTGAGAAATGACATCAAAATACCTTATGGAGTCTACTTCATTATCAAACAATTCAATTCGGAATGGATATGAATAATTTGGCGAGAAAATATCTACAATCCCGCCTCTTATGCTGAATTGGCCTTTGCCTTCCACTTGATTTACTCTCTCATAGCCTAACTGAACCAATTTATCCTGTAATGATCTTAATTCTATAGAGCTATTTAGATCTATACGGATTATAGAATTCTCAAATATTTTCCTGTTGATCAAGATATCAAATACGCTTTGTGCACTTAATGCCAATATTATTTTGTCCCCATTCACTAGTCTGTTTAGAATTCTCAATCTTTCATGTGAAATTTGGTTGCTTAATGCCTCAATGTCATAAAACATCATTTCTTTTTTTGGAAAATACTCTGCGTCACCATAACTTGACATAGCTTTTATATTTTCGACTAGTTTCTTAGCTCTAGTTTCCTCTGCTGTAATAATAATTATTTGTCTATTTAAATGTCTATTAAGAGCATATACAAAATGGGAGTGATTTTCTTCAATCAATCCATGTATCATAATTGGAAATTCATGATTTACAATGCTCTCATTCAATTTTTTATATGAATCCAAATTCAGCAATGGATCAATTAAAATGTCTCTCATACTATCCCTCTTTAACACCTTAAGCCCAGGTATTACCTGGGCGTGTAAGTTATTTATTATATAAATTCATGGATTTATCAATGCCATCTTTGATAAATACTTCTACTGCATCACAAGCTAAATTGATAGCTTGTTCAATAGTACCCTTCTCTTCCTTGGTAAAATCGCTTAGAACAAAGTCCGCAAGATCCCATCCCGGTGGCTTCTTGCCAACGCCTATTCTAATCCTTGGAAATTCAGTACTATTTAACTCTTTTACTACTGACTTCATTCCATTATGGGTTCCACTGGAACCTTTCTTTCTTATTCTTACAGATCCAAAATCTATATCAATATCATCATATATCACAAGCAAATTTTCCAGAGGTATTTTATAAAATGACACAGCTTTTCTTATAGCAATACCGCTGTTATTCATATATGTGATAGGCTTTAGCAAAAGTACTTTTTCACCGTATAAATTTATTTCTCGAGTTAAACTGTCAAATTTAATCCTATCCACATCAACATTGTTTCTTTTGGCTAGTTCATCAATGACCATATAGCCTATATTATGTCTTGTATTAATATACTCTCGGCCTGGATTACCTAGCCCGGCAATAATTATCACCGAACCATCCCCTTATATTAATTGAAAATTATACTAACTGATTGGTTGCTATTAATTCGTTTGATCGCTTCAGCAAACAAAGGTGCAACACTTACAATATCAATTTTATCAATCTTTGCTAATTCTGGTAATGGTATTGTATCAGTAATTACAAATTTCTCTATCACAGAATCATGAATTCTTTCAATGGCCGGCCCTGATAGAACCCCATGAGTAGCACAGCCATAGACTTTTTTTGCACCGAAATCTTTCAAAACACTTGCTGCTTTTACCAAAGTTCCAGCTGTGTCAGCAATATCATCTACTAATATTACATTTTTGCCATCAATATCTCCTATCACATTCATGACTTCAGATACATTCGCTTTTGGTCTTCTTTTTTCGATAATCGCTATTGGAAGATCTAAAATATTAGCAAAAGTTCTTGCTCTAGTGACACCTCCTAAATCTGGTGAAACTACTACAGAGTCCTCATCAACCATGTTCTTAAAATAGTTTGCCAACAATGGTATGCCTGATAAATGATCTACAGGGATGTCAAAGTATCCTTGGATCTGGCCTGCATGTAAATCCATAGACACAACTCTATCTGCGCCAGCGACTGCAATAAGATTTGCAACCAATTTTGCTGTGATAGGTTCTCTCGCTTTAGTTTTTCGGTCTTGTCTAGCGTACCCATAATAAGGTATTACTGCATTTACTCTACCTGCTGAAGCTCTTTTTACAGCATCAATCATTATTAATAGCTCCATTAAATTGTCATTAACAGGTGAGCAAGTTGGTTGTATTATAAATACATCCGCACCTCTTACAGTTTCCCTTATATCAACATTCAGCTCTCCATCACTAAAAGTTGACACTTCGCAATCTCCGAGTTTAGCACCCATTTCCTCGCATATTTTCTTAGCAAGCTCTTTATTTGCATTGCCAGTAAAAACTTTAATCTCCCCATAGCAAAGATTCATTTACAATATCCTCCTAGTTATTTGTGATTTTTAAATCCCCTTTTTTCAACCCATCCCGGTATGTTTATTTGTCTTGCTCTAGCTATTGAAAGGTCTCCTTCATCTACATTGTCGGTAATAGTCGAACCAGCTGCAACATAGCCATATTCTTCTACGACAACAGGAGCTACTAAATTTGAATTGCTTCCTATAAAAGCGTTGTCCTTTACAGTAGAGCGGAATTTGTTCTTGCCATCATAATTTACAAAAACTACTCCACATCCAATGTTTACATTTTTGCCTACATCTGCATCTCCGACATATGATAAGTGAGCGGCTTTAGAATTGTCATCAATTGTCGAATTCTTTATCTCAACAAAATTTCCAATCTTGACATTGCTTCCAATCTTGCAATTTGGTCTTAAATGGGCAAAAGGCCCAATGTGACAATTGCTCCCAATTACGCTCGATTCAATCAGCGTTGAATCTATATCACAGCCATTCCCAATTTCACTGTTTACAATCCTTGTGTTTCCAATAATCTTGCAATTTTGGCCGATAATCGAATTGCTCTCGATTATTGCTCCTGGGTAAATTATTGTATCATATCCAATAACTACATTTGGTTCAATGTATGTATTATCGGGGTCCACAATAGTTACCCCATTATCCAGATGGTATTTATTTATTCTCTTTTGCATTATTTTAGAAGCTATCGCAAGCTGCTCTCTACTATTTACTCCTAAAATCTCTTCGCAGTTGCTAATCTCATAAGCACTTACTTTTAACCCCTCTGAATTAAGTATCCCAATTGCGTCGGTTAAATAATATTCATTTTGTTTGTTTTTATTGTCAATTTTTTTAATTGATTCCTTTAATGCTTTTCCATTAAAGCAATAAATACCAGAATTTATCTCTTTTATTTTTTTCTCATCATCGGTTGCATCTTTATCTTCTACAATTCTTAATAAATCTCCATTGCTCTTTCTTACTATTCTACCATAACCAGTAGGATCTTCAAGAACAGTGGTTAATACTGAAGCATAACTTTTTGTACTTTTGTGATATTCAAAAAGATTTTTTATGGAATCGCTTGTTATCAAAGGTGTATCCGCACACAATATGATTACATCATCATCGTCTTCCACTTCATCAATCGCTTGAGAAACTGCAAAAGCAGTTCCATAAGGGCTTCCCTCTCCTATTGGCTGTTCTCTTACTATTACGTCAACATCTCTTAGATATTCAATGAGCTCTTCTTTTTTATGTCCAACGACAACAATGTTCTTGTCTACGCCTGATTTATAAGCTTCCTCTATTACGTATGATATCATTGGTTTGCCACAAATTTTATGTAAAACTTTTGCATGTCTAGATTTCATTCTTTTGCCTTCTCCCGCAGCAAGAATTATCCCAATATTCAATATATCACCACCTTTTGTTTTTTCCTCTTTATTTATTTTAACCCAAAAAAAGAATAAGTCCACAAAAAATTAAACAAATACCTAATAAAATTGATGTCAAAAAAAGTAAAAAAGCCTTAAGGCTTTTTTACTCGTTGGTTTCGGCTGTTTCTGAATGTTCTTGCGCCAATGTTTTTTCATACTCTTCAAATACTGCTTCTTGGATTTTTTGCCTTGTGGTGGCATTAATTGGGTGAGCGATGTCTCTAAATTCACCATCTGCCATTTTTCTGCTTGGCATAGCAATGAATAACCCATTTTGCCCTTCTATGACTTTAATGTCATGAACTACAAATTCATCATCAAAAGTCACAGATACTATTGCCTTCATTTTACCTTCTTCAGTTACTTTCCTTACCCTTACGTCTGTTATCTTCATAGTCTCACCACCTTCCTTGACGAAACAATCACATCCAAATATATATATTCTAATTTTTTAGAAAAATACCTTTATTTTGTGTAAATTTTAAAAAAGTATTTATTAATTATTTCATTGTGGTATAATTTATCCGAAAACTAATGAATAAAGATAGAAAATAATACTATACATTGATTATATACGTCTTCAGGGGGAAAGTAAATGTTTGAATTTGATTTATATGAAAAAATTTTCAAAAAAGTCCATTTTATTGGAATTGGTGGTATAAGTATGAGCGGTTTAGCAGAAATACTGTTTTATAAGGGATTTACAGTGACCGGTTCAGATACTAAAAAAAGCAAAGTTACCGAGCACCTAGAAAATATTGGAATAGAGGTATTTATCGGTCATGATGAAAAAAATATAGATGATGCAGATTTAGTTATCTATACCGATGCTATTTCAAAAGACAATGTGGAGTTAAATAAATGCATTGAAAGAGGAATACCATTAGTTGATAGAGCAACTTTCTTAGGAGCTTTGATGAAAAATTACAAGAAAAGCATTGCAATATCAGGAACTCACGGAAAAACTACCACTACTAGCATGCTTGCTACTGTACTGAATTTTTCCGATTTGAATCCGACAATGTTGATTGGCGGTAATTTGGACGATATAGGTGGAAATGTCAAATTAGGTTCAGATGATTTGCTCTTAACTGAAGCTTGTGAATACAAAGCAAATATTTTGAAATATTTTCCTACAATAGCTGTAATCCTGAATATAGATGAAGATCATTTAGATTACTTTAGAGATATTGACCATATAAAAGAGACATTTAAAGGTTATTTTAAAAACATTCAAAATGATGGATATTTAATTGTCAATATAAATGATAAAAATATCAATTCTATATTGGATAGTGCTGATTCAAATATAATTACATTTGGAATTAATAGTGATGCTTTCATAACTGCAAAAAATATTGAATATGATATACACGGAAATCCGTCCTTTGACATTTATAAGGACCATAATTTAATAGGCAATATAAGATTAAATGTCATGGGAGAGCACAATATATACAATGCCTTGGCGACATATTGCGTATCTAGCTTGATAGGAATGGAAGATCATGAGATATTAAATAAATTATCCCATTTCAATGGTGTTCATAGAAGACTTGAGTATAAAGGACTTTTAGGAGATATAAAGATAATTGATGATTATGCTCATCATCCAACCGAGATAATGGCCTCTTTAAGAGCGATAAGAAAATCCACTAACGAGAAAATATATTGTGTGTTTCAACCTCATACTTTTACAAGAACAAAGATATTATTAGACAGTTTTTCAAAGGCTTTCACTGATGCAGACAAAGTGATTATAGCTGATATATATGCCGCTAGAGAAAAAGATTTAGGTGAAATTCACTCTAGGGATTTGGCTGAAAAAATCAGGTTGTCTGGCACTGATGCTATATACTTGGGTTCATTTAAAGAAATAGAAGATTTTCTATTAAATGAAGTTTCTAACCATGATATTATTGTTACAATGGGTGCGGGAAATGTTTACGAGATTGGAGAAGATCTCTTAAACATCGACAAAGAGCCAGAGATAAAACAAATCGTAGTGTAAAAAAATCCAAGTGGAATTTTCATTCAACTTAAATTTCCACTTGGATTTTTAATGCTATATCTAATTCAAATATTCAAAGAAGCCTTTCTTGGTTTTCCTTCCAAGCATGTTTCCGCGAACCATCTTTCTTAGTAGTGGATGAGCTCTGTATTTTGAATCTTTAAATTCATCATACAAAACATCCATGATTGCTAAGCAAACATCTAAACCAATTAAATCTGCCAACGCTAAAGGTCCAATAGGATGATTAGCGCCTAATTTCATTGCCTCATCAATGTCTTTTGCTGTTGCAACGCCATCGGCCAATATTCCAACAGCTTCATTTATCATAGGAATAAGTATTCTGTTAACTACAAATCCTGGCGCTTCTTCAACCTCTACTGCCACTTTATCAAGATCAGCTGCCAAGTCGAATATAGCTTTCTTTGTCTCTTCAGAAGTAACAATACCTTTAATTACTTCAATTAATTTCATCACAGGGACAGGATTGAAAAAGTGCATTCCTATAACTTTATCAGGTCTGTTTGTAGCATTGGCAATCTCTGTAATTGACAATGAAGATGTATTTGTTGCAAGGATAGCTTCTTTTTTACAAACTTCATCCAATTTCTTGAAAGTCTCTTTTTTAATGTTCATATCTTCGGAAATTGCCTCAATGACTAAGTCACAGTCGCTTAAGTCATCATATGATGTAGTAATGGATATTAATGATAGAGCTTTTTCCATATCCTCTTTAGACATCTTTTCTTTTGATACCAATTTATCAAAAGCTTTCTCTACAGGTGCAATGCTAGCTCTTTTGTTGTTTTCATCAATGGATCTAACCCATACTACAACTTCATATCCTTTTTGCGCAAATACTTGCACAATTCCTAAAGCCATAGTTCCTCTACCTAATACGCCTACTTTTTTCATTTTACGCCTCCATTATTTACCCTTAAATTCAGGGTTTCTTTTTTCTACAAATGCTTTCATGCCTTCTTTTTGGTCTTCAGTAGCAAAGCAAAGGCCAAATAGGTTTTTCTCAATCTCCATTCCAGTTTCAATATCTACCTCTGCACTTCTATTTATTGCAACCTTTGAATATCTAACCGCTGGTTGTGCTTTTTGTGCGATTTTATTCGCCATCGTAATAGCTTCGTTCATGAGGTTTTCTGCATCCACCACTTTATTTACTAATCCTATTTTAAGGGCTTCATCTGCGCCTATCACATCGGTTGTAAAAATCAATTCTTTGGCTTTTGCAATTCCAACTAGTCTTTGAAGCCTATTTGTTCCGCCAAATCCAGGTGTAATACCTAATCCAACTTCAGGCTGTCCAAATTTTGCGTAGTTTGAAGCTATTCGTATGTCACAAGACATAGCTAATTCTAAGCCTCCGCCTAAAGCATATCCATTTACAGCAGCAATTGAAGGTTTCTCACAAAGTTCTATCTTTCTAAATACCTCCAGACCAGCTTGTGCAAATTTTCTCGCTTGAGCTGAGTTTAAATCCTTCATTTCTAAAATATCAGCTCCCGCAACAAAAGCTCTGCCTTCACCTGTAACTATAAAAACATTAACCTCTTCATCATTGATTAATTCATCCAACGCTTGAGAGATTTCCGATAAAACCTCTGTGTTTAAGGCATTAAGCGCATTTTGCCGATCAATAGATAAAATGCCAACAGACCCGTCTTTTTTTAAAATGATATTTTTATAATTCAAGCTATCCCTCCTCTTTGTTTATAATATATCAATCATTGTTAATTTTCAACCTAGTTTTAATAAATTATTCAGGTTTTCCTAATAATTTAAACATATTTTTCTTGTACATCTCAACTCCAGGCTGATCAAACGGATTGATTCCTTGTATATACCCAGAGATTGCACAAGCTTTTTCAAAGAAGTAAATTAAATTTCCCATATTGTATTCATCGAGTTTATCTAATCCAATTATTAAGTTTGGCACATCACCTTGAACATGCGCTTGAAGCGTACCCTTAAATGCTTTTTCATTCACATAGCTTACAGTCTTTCCTGAAAGATAATTTAATTTGTCTAAATCCATATCATCGCTTTCAATTGTCAAGTCTTTATCTAAATCTTTGATGATTAAATTAGTTTCGAATATATTTCTCTTTCCATCTTGAATCCATTGGCCCATGGAATGTAAATCAGTAGTAAAATTAACACTTGCAGGATATATGCCTTTTTTGTCTTTGCCTTCCGATTCTCCATAAAGTTGCTTCCACCATTCGGATATGAAAGATAAAGACGGTTCGTAATTAGTTAATATTTCAATGTCTTTGCCTTTTCTATTTAATATTTGTCTTGAAGCTGAATACATATAGCATTCATTATCAAATAAATTACTATTTGAGTAAATCTTTTCAGCTTCAAAAGCGCCTTTTAAAATCTCATCGGTATTTATGCCTGAAACTGCAATTGGCAACAATCCTACTGGAGTTAATACTGAATATCTACCGCCAATGTCATCTGGAATAACAAAAGTTTCATATCCATTAATCTTTGCCAGTTCCTTTAGCGAACCCCTGCTTTTATCAGTAGTGGCGATAATTCTTTCCCTTGCTTTTTCTTTTCCGTACTTTTCTTCCATGAATTTCTTAAAAAATCTAAATGCTATTGCTGGTTCAGTTGTAGTTCCTGACTTGGAAATAACATTTACGTAGACTTCTTTGTCCTTTACTACTTCAAATAAATCTGATAAATACTTCCCAGATATGTTGTTGCCTGCAAATATTACTCTAGGGCTAGTTCTCTTATCATCTTCAATCAAGTTATAAAAACTGTGATTTAAAGCCTCTATAACTGCACGAGCTCCTAAATAAGAGCCACCTATTCCAATAACTATCAAATAATCTGCATTGTTTCTAATTTCTTCCGATTTCATTAATAATCTCTGATATTCTTCCTTGTCAAAATGTAAAGATAAATCAAGCCAGCCTGTAAACTCACTTCCTTGTGCAGTTCTATTATGAAGCATGGTATGAGCTGTCTTTACTATCTGCTCCATGTTTTTATATTCGTGCTCTTTTATAAATGAATTCGAATAATCAAATTTTATTCCCATATTTTTCCTCCTCTAGTCAGTTACTTCTACCAATACCAACGCATAGTCGTCTTTTTGTTCTCCCCAGCTGTGAATAATGAATTTTTCCTCGATTTCTTGCAATAAATTATTAGGGTGATTTCTTACTGTTTCAAGCACGCCTTCAATTCCAAATTGCTTGCCGTTATAATCCATTGCTTCAGTTATTCCATCAGTGTATAAAAGTATCTTATCCCCATAGTTTAATTGTACTTCCTTTTCTTCATAATTCATCTCATCAAATAAGATCGTTATAGGATACCCTTTGATTTTTAATGGATTAACATCTTTATCATTAAATTTTATTGGATAACAATTGTGTCCTGCATTTGAGTAAGAAAAAGTATTTTTTGTCCTATTGTAAATGCCATAAAAAATTGTAAAATACTTATCTGGTTCTAATCCAAATGCTAAAAATCTCTTGTGAAGTTCTAAAAGTGCTTCAGAAGGGCTTTTTATCTCATCTTTGATGTCTCTCATCATCTGTTTTATAAACATGGTAAGCATCGAAGCGGCAATTCCATGGCCAGCTACATCGCTTATATATATTCCAATATTGTCATCATCAATGTGAAACACATCGAACATATCTCCACTTAGCATTTCTGAAGCTTTATATATATATTCAATATTCAAGTTTTCAAACATGCCTTGTCTAGGAAGTATCTTTTCTTGAACTTTTTTCGCAAATTTCAAATCTTCGCTTATGAGTTTGTTTCGTTCCAATAATTCTAATTCTAGCTTTCTTTCCCGTGTGACGTCTCTAAACACTTCTACTGCTGCAACAATATCCCCATCTGTGTTTCGTACTGGTGAACTTTTCACAGAGTAGTATTTTCCGTTTACAATCTCCTCTTTTAGAAATGTTTCACCAGAAAATATGCTTTTCAGAGTAATACAATTGACACATCTATCCGCTTTATTTAATATTTTATAACAATTTGAACCAATTATATTCTCGCCAAGATCTCTTTTCATTGCTTTATTAGCATAAATCACTATTCCATCTCTCGATACAACTCTTACCCAGTCAGCCATGCCATCTAAAACTTGATAATTCAATATTCCATGTTGAAACATTGTCAGTTTATCATTTAATTTATTATCATTTTCAAACACAAAATCACCCCGCGGTTTAGAAACTATACCTCATAATTGACTTTTTGCTGCTCATCTTCTAAATATCTAGCTAACGCGTAAATACAGTCTGATAATCTATTAACGTATTTTATTAGATTTTCATCGACATATTCTTCTTTCGATAGAGAAATAATCCTTCTTTCAGCTCTCCTACAAATAGTCCTAGCTACGTGTAGATGAGCAGACTGTTTATTTGACCCGGGAATGATAAAGCCTGTTGGATTGTTTATTTTCCCCATATATTCGTCTATTACTTTCTCAAGAAATGCTATGTCCTCTTCTTTTACTCTATACTTGATTTTTTCTTGGTCAATTGTAGCTAAATTAGAGGCTACAACAAAAAGCTTGTTTTGGATCTTAAATAGGATTTCTTTTATGTTTTCATCCTCTACATAGTTCTTTGCTAATCCTATAAAACTGCCAAGTTCATCAACAGTGCCATAGCTCTCAACTCTTATATCGTCTTTGTAAACTCTTGTGTTATCAAATAAAGAGGTCTTACCTTTGTCGCCTGTTTTAGTATAAATTCCCATATTATCACCTTTCCTTTGTTGGTTTGGGGCCAAAAAATTGATAATAATCAACCTTTATCCTTCCATTATACAGCTTTCTCTTTCGGTCTGCTTTTCTACCAAAATAACGTTCAAAGTCCTCATCGTTTGTGATAACATATATTGACCATTTATCTAGTTCTCTAAATTTATTGCCAAAATCAATATAAAGCTGTCTAACTTCGTCGTCATCCCCCATTCTCACACCATATGGGGGATTGGTTATTAAAACTCCATATTCATTTTTTATATCAACATCTCTCATATCTTTGACAAAAAAAGTTATCTCATCTTCTAATCCTAAATTCGCTAAATTATCTCTTGCAATCAAAATTGACTTCTTATCGATGTCACTTCCCATAATCCTAAGCTTTGTACTATGTTTTATTGAATTTCGCGCTTTTACTCTTTCTGCTTTCACAATTTCTTTTGGAAATACTTCCCATGCCTCAAAATCAAATTTTCTATCCAACCCGGGAGCAATATTCTTGCCAATTAGCAAAGCTTCTATTAGTATAGTTCCCGATCCACAGAAAGGATCGTATAAAAGCCTTTCATTATTCCAATAGCTTAGCATCACTAAACTTGCAGCAAGAGTCTCTTTAATGGGGGCTAAATTTGCTCTATTTCGATATCCTCTCTTATGAAGTCCCTCACCAGATGTATCGAGTGTAAGTGTTGCTATGTCTTTATTTAGTGATACTTCTACTTTAAATCTAGCTCCAGTTTTTGAAAACCATTCCACCGCATAGTTTTCCTTTAGTCTTTCTACTATAGCTTTCTCTACTATACTTTGGCAATCAGAAATACTGAATAGTTTTGAATTTAAACTTTTTCCAGAAATCATAAAATTGCCATCTATATCTATCCATTCTTCCCATGGAAGCTCTTTAGTTTTGTCAAATAATTCAGTAAAAGTAGTAGCTTTAAATTCTCCCACTTTTATAGATATTCTTTCTGCAGTTCTCAGCCATATATTCAATTTTGCTACATCTTCTATCTCGCCTTTAATTGTTATCCTGCCATTTTCAACTTCAAATTCTTCATATCCTAAATCAATTAGTTCTCTCTTTGTCAAAGCTTCTAATCCAAAAGTGGTTGAAGCTATTATATCAATTTTTTTCAATTATTCCCACCTCATATATATATTATACTTAAAATTTCACTTAATACCATTTATTTGTTGTAATAAAAATTTTTTTGGGTATTAATCAAAAGGAGTATTTATTATAAAAATGAAAATTAATTAGGAGGGATATTATGAGTATAGGAAATTTTTATCAAACAGGAGATTTTAAAGGTGAAAAACACGTACCAGTTATCCATGCACCAGAAGTTGTTAAAAAAGGTGAAAAAATTGAAGTCAAAGTTTTAATCGGAGAAGAAATACCTCATCCAAATACACTTGAGCACCACATAGCATGGATTAAATTGTATTTTAAACCAGAAGGAGCTAAATTCCCTATTGAGCTAGGAACATATGAGTTTAATTCACATGGAGAGTCAGATATATTTACAGAACCATGTGTGATATCAGTATTTAGCACTACACAACCAGGTACATTATATGCAACAAGCTATTGTAATATTCATGGCTTGTGGGAAAATGCAGTAGATATAAAAGTTGAGTGATATTAGACTTGACAATGACATATTTATATATTAGTATGGTGTTAATTGAAAATTAGGCGATGAAAGACTTTAGTAGAGACTATGTTGAGCTTTTAGAGAGCTAGTGTATGGTGAAAACTAGCAGCGATATAGTACTCGAATTACAATCTTGAGTTTTAAGGGATATCACACCATACGTGTAAGAGGCTTTGAGCGAATTAAGGTGGTACCACGGGTCTTCTCGTCCTTTAGATGAGAAGACCCTTATTTTTATTTTTGGAGGGATAGATTTGGACAATGTTTTTGATATTTTAAGCGAAAGAGGTTACATAGACCAAGTTACTCATGAAGAAGAGTTAAAAGAATTACTCGGAAAAGAAAAAGTTACATTTTATATAGGCTTTGATGCGACTGCCGACAGCCTAACTTTAGGCCATTTCCTACAAATCATGGTCATGACACATATGCAAAGAGCAGGACATAAACCCATAGCACTAATCGGCGGAGGAACCACTATGATAGGTGATCCTTCAGGAAAATCTGATATGAGGAGAGTCCTTACAAGAGATATAATAGATTACAACGCAAATAGGTTTAAAGATCAACTTTCTAGATTTCTAGACTTCTCGCCTGGAAATGCTATTATGGTCAACAATGCTGATTGGCTATTGGAATTAAAATTTGTAGATTTTATGAGAGAAATTGGTGTTCACTTTTCAGTAAACAGAATGCTAACTTTTGATTGTTATAAAAATAGATTGGAAAAGGGTCTTACATTTTTTGAGTTTGGTTACATGTTAATGCAAAGCTATGATTTCTTACACCTTTATAGGAATTACAATTGTAAACTTCAACTAGGCGGAAGCGATCAATGGTCAAATATTATTGGTGGTTATGAATTAGTAAGAAAACTTGAGAACGATACAGTATATGGCATGACATTCCAACTGTTGACCACAGCATCTGGCAATAAAATGGGCAAAACTGAAAAGGGAACTATTTGGCTTGATAAAGACAAAACTTCACCATTTGATTTCTATCAGTATCTAAGAAATACAGATGACAGAGATGTCAAGAAGTTCTTGTATCTATTGACATTTTTACCTAAAGAAGAAATTGAAGATTTGACAAAAGAAGGTGGCGAGAGTTTAAACAAGGCAAAAGAGGTATTGGCTTATGAAGTAACAAAGATGGTTCATGGAAAGGAAGAAGCTGATTCTGCTTTAAAAGCTGCTCGAGCATTGTTTTCAAATGGGCAGGATGAGGGCTCTATACCACATACTGTAATGGATAAGTCCATATTTGAAAACGGTATAAACATAATCGATTTGCTATTTGACATAAAATTGATCAAATCAAAAAGTGAAGGAAGAAGACTAATAGAGCAAGGTGGAATTAGTTTAAATGGCATTAAAGTGGAATCAATCGATAAAATAGTAACATTGTTAGATTTCACCGATGATAAACTAATGATAAAAAAAGGGAAAAAACAATATCATCAAATTAGATTATAATGTGGAAAATTCCACATTATAATTTTTATTAATATTTGATAAATATGTATCAATTTTGTGCTTTTACCCTTGATTAAAAAAATTTAAGGTTTATAATAATATTTGGGGATAAATATTTTAGTTTTTTTAACGAAGAAGGTTATTTTTTTAACATTTATTGAGGGGTGAATTTTTTGAATAACGGTATGAATTTTGATTTAAGCGAAAAACAGGCTCTTATGAGAAAACTGTTTCGTGAATTTGCAGAAAAAGAAGTAAAACCTCTAGCAGCAGAAATTGATGAAGAAGAGAGATTTCCAATAGAGAACGTAAAGAAAATGGCAGAAATAGGTATGATGGGAATACCTTTTGAAAGCAAATACGGTGGTTCAGATGGAGATAATTTATCATATATTTTAGCTGTAGAAGAGCTTTCAAAAGTATGTGCAACAACAGGTGTAATTCTATCAGCTCACACATCTCTTTGCTGCAATCCAATCTATACTTATGGCACTGAAGAGCAAAAGATGAAATACTTGGTGCCTTTGGCAAAAGGAGAAAAACTTGGCGCATTTGGTCTTACAGAACCAAACGCTGGATCAGATGCCGCAATGCAACAAACAACTGCTATCAAAGAAGGCGACTATTATAAAATAAACGGGTCAAAAATCTTTATAACCAATGGTGGTTATGCAGATATCTACATTATCTTTGCAATGACTGATAAGCAAAAAGGAACTAGAGGCATATCGGCATTCATCGTTGAAAAAGGCATGGAAGGTTTCTCAATCGGCAAGATCGAAAAAAAACTTGGAATTCATGGTAGTTCAACTGCTGAATTGATTTTCAAAGACCTTTATGTGCCTAAAGAAAATCTATTAGGTCAAGAAGGAAAAGGTTTTGGAATAGCTATGTCAACTCTTGACGGTGGAAGAATTGGTATCGCTGCTCAAGCTGTTGGAATTGCACAAGGAGCTTTAAACGAAACTATAAAATACACAAAAGAGAGAAAACAATTTGGAAGACCTATTTCAGCTTTCCAAAACACTCAATTTGTAATCGCAGATTTGCAGACAAAAATAGATGCTGCAAGACTTTTAGTTTATAGAGCTGCTTATTTGAAAGATACTAATCAAAACTATACTTCTGAAGCTGCAATGGCAAAACTATTTGCTGCTGAAGTAGCTATGGAAACCACTACAAAAGCTGTTCAGCTACACGGTGGATATGGATACACGAGAGATTATCCAGTAGAAAGAATGTTCAGAGATGCTAAAATAACTGAAATCTATGAAGGTACATCTGAAATTCAAAGATTAGTAATATCAAATAAATTATTAAAATGATAGGAGTCGATTATGAATATACTAGTATTATTAAAACAAGTTCCAGATACAACTGAAATGCAAATAGATAAAGAAACTGGGACACTAATAAGAACAGGTGTTCCAACTATAACAAATCCTGATGACTTAGCAGGGTTTGAGATGGCTTTAAGAATAAAAGATGAAAAAGGCGCAAAAGTAACATGCATCACCATGGGACCTCCTCAAGCAAAAAGCATGCTTAGAGAATTATATGCAATGGGTGCTGACGAATGTATTTTAGTAAGCGATCCAAAATTTGGCGGTGCTGATACATGGGCAACTTCCAATACTTTAGCTGCTGTCATAAGACAGTTGGACTATGATCTTATTATAGCTGGTAGGCAAGCAATTGATGGAGATACAGCACAAGTTGGTCCACAAACGGCAGAAAAATTGGGAATTCCACAAATAACTTATGTTGATGACATATTAGATATAACCGATGAAAAAATAAGAGTAAAAAAAGCTCTTGAAAATAGCTATGAAGTGCTTGAATGTTCACTTCCTTGCTTAATCACTACATTGAGCACAATTGCTACACCAAGGTATATGACTGTCAAGGGAATAAGTCATGCTTTTGAAAAGGACATCAAGGTTGTCACATTCAACGATATTGACATAGATCCTTCAATAATAGGCTTAAAGGGATCTCCTACAAAAGTAAAGAAGACCTTTACAAAAGAAGCTCATAAAAATTCTGATGTATTGGAATTAGATCCAAAGACAACCGCTAGAAAAATTGTTGAAACGCTAATAGATTTTAAGTTTATTGGTAAATAAGGAGATTGAGATATGGATATAAAAGAATATAGAGATATATATGTATTTTGCGAGGAAAAAGATGGAGCTATAAATGACGCTTCTTTGGAGTTATTAGGTGAAGCTCGTAGATTAGTGGAAAACAGACCTCAACTTGGCTATAAAGTAGTTGGAGTTGCAATTGGAAATTTAAGTGAAGATTTAATCAATGAAATTGGTTACCATGGTGCTGATAAAATTATTTGGCTGTACAACAAAGATATCAATCACTACAGCACTGAAATATTCACTACTCTATTTGTAGATGAAGTGATAAAAAAAGATAAGCCAGACATCGTGCTAATTCCGGCGACAGTAATGGGAAGAGATTTAGCTCCTAGAATTGCTGCTAGATGCGATACAGGTTTAACAGCAGATGCTACTAAACTTGAATTCGACCCTGAAAATGAAAATTCATCATTGCTCTATGTTACAAGACCAGCATTTGGAGGAAATCTATTTGGGACTATTATTAATGAGACAAAGAGGCCTCAAATGACTACAATAAGACCTGGAGTAATGGAAAAATTGCCAAAGGATACATCTAGACAATTTGAAATAGACAAAAGAGAAGTTTCCATCGTAAATATAAATGATCCAGTAAAATTAGTCGAAGTTCTTCCAAGAGATCATATGGCTGTAGATATTACAAAAGCTGACATAATAATCTCAGGCGGCCGTGGGATTGGCGACAATTTCCATATTCTCGAAGAATGCGCTAAGATGATTGGAGCAGAAGTTGGAGCTTCTAGAGGAGCTGTTGACAAAGGTTATATATCAAAAGACCATCAGGTTGGTCAAACTGGCAAAACCGTTAGGCCTAAAGTTTATATCGCTTGCGGTATTTCAGGGGCCGTTCAGCACTTGGCCGGCATGGAAAAATCAGATTTTATAATCGCAATCAACAAAGATCCTGATGCACCAATATTCAGCGTCGCAAATATAGGATTTGTCGGGGATGCTTTAGAAATAGTTCCCCTTATTACAGAAGAAATAAAAAGATATAGA
Organism: Soehngenia saccharolytica DSM 12858; assembly: GCF_059568515.1. NCBI lineage: Bacteria > Bacillati > Bacillota > Tissierellia > Tissierellales > Tissierellaceae > Soehngenia > Soehngenia saccharolytica. The sequence continues at coordinate 43,813 of NZ_JCANTN010000006.1, forward strand.
GAAAGACCATATTAGAATATTCAAAAATATAGCGGGTGCAGTGCACTCGCTATATCAATGTTATCGCTCCCATCAACCCATACGATTCTTTATCTCGTCGATAAGAATGCAAAAATTGAGTTGAATAAGTAGATAAATTTATATCAACAATATTTTCCTGTTTCAACCCTTTATCTATTAATAATTGTTTATTAATGCCTTTTATGTCTATTAAATACTTAGTCTTATTTTTAATAGCTGAAAAATCCGATATGTTTGAAAATCTTTCCTTAAACATTAAATAAACGTCTTCTTCTACCTCAAAATCTTCTTTACTTATTGAGGGTCCTAATACTGCTATTAAATCAATAGGAATAGATGAGAAATTGTCTATCATCATATCTATAGCTTTTCTAGCGATTGTTTTTAAAGTACCTCGCCAACCTGAGTGTATATTAGCATGAACTTTGTTGATTGGATCATAAATAATAATTGGAGTGCAATCAGCAAATCTAGTGATAAGTCCAATCCCTTTTTCTTTCGTCATAAGACCATCTGTGTCAGCAAAATACTTTCCTGTATCATTTTCCAAGCCCTCTTCAATGCTTCTTATTATTTTTATATTGTCACCATGGACTTGATATCCATTGAAAAGTACAGTCGGTCTATTACCTAAAAAATCATACACCTTTTCCAGATTGCTATTGACTAATGCTGGATTTTTGGTTGTTTTTAAGCCCAAGTCCATGTCTCTAGTCGTAAAACAATGATTTAATCCCATTTCTTTTAATTCTCTTACATATATAAAATTATGTTTATAATATTCAACAATTTCGTAATTCAAATTACTCCTCCTAAACTCATATTATTCCAATTTCTCTCAGAATATCTATAAATTGCTTAGTCATCCTAGCAGTAAAACCCCAAATAATATAGTCTCCATATTGGTAAAAAAGAACTATATGCTTGCCTTCTCTGAAATTATAATCACGTCCCTTAGGAATAAGTTCATAAGGAAATGAGTCATTCCCCTCGGTCTTTAATGCGAGTTCAAAAATCATCGGTTCGTGAGTTAGAAAATAATCTAACGGAACTGCAAAAATATGATCTACTTCTTCTTCATTAGGCTTAATATCTTCTAGCTTTATGTCTTTAAGTTCACCTAAAAAGCAGTGAATAGTAAAATTTGCATAGGATATTAGATAGTCAAGTTCTCCTATTATATTTATGTTTTTCTCGTCTATATTTAATTCTTCAACTGTTTCCCTAATGACTGCTTGTTTATAAGTTTCATTCCCTTCGACTTTTCCACCTGGAAAGGATATTTCTCCAGGTTGTGCGATAAGCGTAGATGCTCTTAATTCGTATATAATATGCCATTTTTCATTAATTTTCAATAAAGGTATCAAAACAGAATATTTGTTTTTTATATCTATTGGCTGAGGTATTCGCGATTTCAATTTTCTTTTTAATTCATCAATATCCATATTACACCTCCATGCCTTTAATTAAATCATATGCTACATTAAGCAAGATATCTTCTTTCCTAAAAACATTTGTTATATTAGCTTTCTCCAAAATCTTCTCGAATCTACTAGTTTGAGTAGGAATAATCAAATTAGGTTCTTTTCTTATTATTTCTAAACATTCTTCAAAATCATAAATCTTATATTTCTCTACTCTATAATACGCCAACAAAACTTCCAACAAATTTAATACAAAATCTTCATAGTCGTAGTTCCCCTTTAATTCAAGCAATTTTGAGATTTTAGGGATGATTACTTCAAAAAATAACCTTTTATTTGGTTCATCTGTGACATTTAGAGCATTAGCTATTGAATTTATCGTTGGTTTTCTAGTATTCTTCAATATATCAAAGTAATATTCTTCTCCAAGAGGCTTAAAATAGTATTTATTTCCCTTTAATCCCTTAATTTCTTTAATTGCATCAAAATAACCCAGTTTCATGTTTGAAACTGCAATGTCTTTTTCATAAGTAAATGAATTACCTATATTCTCAGATGGCGAAATTGTCAATATGTTGTATTTGTCATCCGGCACTTTTCTCGCTATACCTAAAGCATTTGTTCTGATTATAATCATGTCGCTATATCCTCTTTCGACTAACATGTCAAAAGGGAGGTTGTTGTAGTACCCACCATCTAAAAAAAGCTTACCATTAATTCTCTCTTTTTTGAAAACAGGTAAATAGCAAGATGCCAATATATAATTTTTGAGCTCTCCTGTTGGTATATCCTCTTTAAATAATTTTAACGGTTTCAAATCCGAGATATTAACTGTTACCAATCCATAATCCATATTTGATTTTCTTATTTTATCTTCATCAATATATTGATCTAAGAGGTTTTTTAATGGAGTTATGTCAAATCCTCCATCTTGAATTATTTCTCTAAGCTTCTTCAATAAAATACTTAAATCTTCCTTATTCAGTCTTAGCTCTTTAAGTCTATTGATTTCTTCTTCGTTAGCTTTTATGATGTCAGTGTAATTAACATTTTCCCATAGTTCATACGCTTTATCAAAATCACCTTGGGCAATCATTGCTCCATTTATAGCGCCGACTGATGTCCCTACAATAGCACCTATGTCGAATTCGTTCTCTAATATAGCTTTGTAAGCGCCTATATGATAAGCGCCCTTTGCTCCGCCGCCTTCTAATACAACTCCATGCATACATTTAACCTCCTTAGTATATGTTTAGTATATACCCATATTATATTAATATATATTAATATATTTTTATGTTATAATACTTTTTGATAGGGAGGTTTTAGAATGGCAAATAGGAAAAGTTGGAATCAATATTTTATGGAAATTACTGAAATGGTTGCGTCAAGATCAACTTGTGATAGAGCCTTTGTCGGCTGTGTCATCGTTAATGATGATCACAGAATTGTATCAACTGGATACAATGGATCAGTTGCAGGAAATCCTCACTGTGATGACGTCGGACATACAATTAGAGATAACCATTGTATTGCGACCATACATGCCGAAATGAATGCACTTTTATATTGTGCTAAAGAAGGCATTTCCGTTAAAAACTGCAATGCCTATGTAACTCATTTCCCTTGCTTAAACTGCACTAAGGCTCTTATACAAGCAGGGATAAAAAAAATATACTATAAATATGAATACAATGTGGATGAATATGCTCTCTACTTGTTAAAAAACAACAAAGTAGCCATTGAAAAATTAGAGTAACTTCGAATTCTTTGCCAGTTTATCTGCCTCTTCATTGAATTCATCACCTGAATGTGCCTTAACTTTTACAAATTTTACTTCCAATTTTTCTTTTATTTCATCGTAAAATTCTTTGTAAGCTTTCGTTCCTGTTTTAGTGGTTTTCCATTTGCCAAGAGCCCAATTTTCTATTCCCATGTAATCATAGTGAAGAATTAACTTCTTCACTTTGTTTTTTAGTGCCCACCTCATGACAGCTTCTGCACCTTTGATTTCACCTGCCACATTTCTCATAGATGCTAAATCTTTATCATCAAACCTTTGTGAAAATGTTAGTTTTTCACCATCATAAAATATTACCGCTCCAAATCCAAAAGTATGAGTTTCTATGTCAAAACTGCCGTCTATATATGCAACAGCAGTATCTGAATTTAATACCATATTGGTGTTATTTTCGTCATTAAAATCATTATTTATAAAAGAAAGTGCTTCCTCATAAGTTTTGAATTTCTTGTATTCTGCTCCGCTAAAACCTTCTACTTCCCTTTTGCAATCATCCCAAGTATTATATATACCAATGTTCTTGCCCTTTCTCACAGCGTAAAACATAACTCACCTCTAATAGTTTATTAATTTATAATATCTCTTATCATATAAAATATCAAGTAAATATGGGTCTATAATCTATATTGCTTGTTATATTTGTGTCAATTTTATCATAATTATTAATTTTCTGTTAATTGATATTGTAATCAATCCATATTTCTGCTAAAATGATATTAATTGATTCAAACGTTTTCATTTGAGTCAAAATATAATTGAGGAGGTAAGCTATGGAACTTTTTGCCGAGATTAATAAGATGGTAAATAATGTAGTATGGGGACCGCCAATGCTAATACTACTAGTAGGAACTGGAATTTATTTAACTATTAGAACAAAATTTTTCTCAATTACCAAATTAGGCTATATACTAAAGAACACACTTTTAAAAATTTTTTCAAAGGAACAAAAAGGAGAAGGAGAAGTAACTGCATTTCAAGCAGTAGCGACAGCTCTTGCTGCAACAGTAGGAACTGGAAATATTGCTGGTGTTGCAACAGCTATTGCAACTGGTGGACCTGGAGCAGTTTTCTGGATGTGGGTTTCGGCTATTTTCGGCATGACCACAAAATTTGCTGAAGTAGTTTTATCAGTTAATTTTAGAGAAAAAACTGAAGATGGCAGATATGTCGGTGGACCTATGTATTACATCACAAATGGACTTCATATGAAATGGCTCGCAGTTATATTCGCAATCTTTGGTTCTATTGCAGCATTTGGTATAGGCAATATGGTACAAGCAAACTCTGTTGCCGCTGCACTTGAAGAGTCCTTTAAGGTACCTCCATTAGCAACAGGATTTGTACTTGCTATAATTACTGCTCTAGTAATAATTGGGGGATTAAAAAGAATTGGTGCTGTTACAGAAAAGTTAGTACCTTTCATGGCTGCAATATACATCATAGGAGCTCTTGTCATCATATTCGGAAATATAACACATATTCCTGAAGCATTTGGTCTGATATTTAAACATGCTTTTACTCCTACTGCTGCTGTAGGTGGATTTGCTGGTTCTACCGTAAGATTAGCTATGACAAAAGGAGTTGCAAGAGGAGTATTTTCAAATGAAGCCGGCCTTGGTTCTGCTCCAATAGCTCACGCTGCAGCAACTACTGATCACCCAGTTAGACAAGGTTTGTGGGGAGTATTTGAAGTGTTCATGGATACTATTGTTATTTGCTCAATGACAGCATTGGCAATAATGGTATCAGGCCTTTGGGATAGTGGTGCATCTGGAGCTGTATTGACTACACAAGCATTTAATGAATCTATCCCTGGCGGTGGATATATAGTCACAATAGGAATTATGTTATTTGCTTTTTCAACAATTCTTGGATGGAGCTACTACGGAGAAAGATGCATGGAATATCTATTTGGACCAAAAGCTATTACCCCTTATAGAATAATTTACATTCCATTCATAATAATAGGTTCTGTTGGTGGTTTGGAATTAATTTGGGATCTTGCTGATACTCTAAATGGTCTGATGGCTATTCCAAACTTAATCGGTGTCCTAATGTTAAGTGGAACTGTATTTAAATTGACTAAAGAATTCTTTGAAAAAGAAGGTTTAACTAAAAAATAAGAAGTGGGTTAAGCCACTTCTTATTTTTACATTGAATGGGCTACTCTACTCGCTGCTGCCGCAGCTAATGCTGCAACTAAATCATCTAAGAATGTATTGCATATCTCTCTTTTTTCATTATCTAATTCTCCAATAATGCCTAGTTTTACTTTATCTAAATAACCAAAGTTTGTAAGTCCTATAGTGCCATATACATTTACTATTGACAATGGCAGTATCTCATCAATCCCATAAAGACCTTCATCCGATAATATAATTGATTGTATTGGCTCAGGAAGTAACTTCTTCTCAGCCAATTCATCTAATGCAATTCCTGTTAAAACTGCATGGATTATTTCTCTTTTAGAAAGTACTGCATCTAAGCTTTCTAAACACATTTCAACAGTTAAATTGTCATGATAATCCTTTTGGAGTTCATAAACTATGTCTGCTATATCTTTTAGTTCAACTCCCCTCTTTTTTAAAGCTTCTATTGTCATTTGTTTTAGCTCATCCGAATCATATTTGTGCTTGTACATGCTTTTCTCTTTCACCATATAATCGCCTCCTCTCATAATTCTACCCATTTCTTTTTTAGAATACTTATAAAGTTGAATTTTAATCTAAAAAAATGTATAATAGTATTACATATTAAGAAAGGAGTGATGAAAGTGAAAAAGTACATGATAATACTATTGTCTGTATTGGTTCTTTCACTTGTCCTTGTTGGATGCAGTAGTGATTCAAGTGATGAAGTGACATATAAAGACGGGACATATGAAGGCCAAGGCGAAGGAATGCATCCTTTAAAAGTTTCTGTTGAAGTAAAAGATGGTAAAATTGCATCAGTGACTGTTATTGAACAACAAGAAACAGAAGGAGTTGCAGATCCAGCTCTTGAACAAATACCAGCAGCAATTGTAGAGAAAAACTCAACTGATGTTGATGTTGTTTCTGGCGCAACGCTAACAAGCAACGGCATCATTGAAGCAGTTAACAATGCTTTAGAACAAGCGAAATAATTAAATAGACAGGCTCAAAAGATTTTGAGTCTGTCATTTTTTATATAGCTTAGCTCCTGCTTCAATTATAGCTTCCTTAGCAAGTATCTCTAAAGCATCTACATATTTTATTTTTTCTTTGAATTCATACATATCAACAGCGACAGATAGTTCTGTACATCCTATTATGAAAACTTGCACGCCGTCATTTTTCATGTTAATAAATTCTCTATATAAATTTTCTAATTCATTGTCATATATGCCCATTTTTATATTGTAAATTAACTTCATTACTTCTCTCTGCCCTTCTATCGAAGGAACAAGATAATCTATTTTTTCCCTTTCCAATACTCTTTGATAAACTTTTCCCATGATAGTCCCATCTGTCCCTAATATTCCAACTTTCTCATTTTTATACTCTGTCTTTACTTTTTCAACAGCAGCTTCTATCATGCTAAGTAATGGTATGTTTATCTCCTTTACAATGTCTTCATAAAAATAATGTGCATTATTACATGGCATTATTAGAAAATCTGCACCCATTTTTTCAAGTTTCTTAGCAGATTTAATTAATTCCGGTCTTGGGTCTCTCCCTGTTCCGAGTACAAATTGAGTTCTATCTGGTATTCTAGTATTATTGTCAATGAGTATCGGCGGATGGTCTTGATCAGATGAAGCTGAGGTATTCAATACTATTTTTTCAAATAATTTTACTGTCGCTAAAGGACCCATGCCCCCAATTATTCCTATTGTTTTCATATTTCTCCTTCTCTTACTAATTATTAGATATTGCATTTCCATATGTCTTTGATATTTTCATGTACCCATCTGTCATTTGTACTGAACCATCAGCAAAAACCCAAATAGCTTCTAGATTATCAATTGATTCTACTAATTTTTTGCTCTCCTCAAATGGCAACAAAAAAACTTCAGTTGAATAAAAATCTGCTTCTCCAGAATTTGGAGTGATCACTGTTACCGCTCTATAATAAGTTGCAGGCATTAAAGTGTCTGGATCTATGATATGATGCATTCTCTTTCCATCGACTACATAGTATCTTTGATAATCGCCCGAACTAACTACTGACAGATCATTTATAAATACAGTATCCAATACTTTATTCTCGTCTGTCAAAATGTCTTTATTAGGATCTTGTATGCCTATTCCCCATTTATCTCTATTACCGTCTAATGGTTTTCCTACAGCTTTCACGTTTCCTCCAGAACTCATAATAAACGAGCTAAAACCTTCTTTTTTTATTTCTTCCACAACTATTTCAGTCGCATAACCTTTTGCTATAGCTCCAACATCAAGTCTCATATTAGGATCTTCTAGATATACTGTGCTATTTTTTTCATCAATAATAACTTTATTTATATCAGTATGCTCATTTGCCATCTTCAGCTCTTCCATTGATGGAATTTTTGCATTCTCTGGATCTAATTCCGCCTCATCCCTGTATTTAGCCCAAACATCTAAAACACTTCCAAATGCTATATTAGTTCTTTGTTTGCTTCTAAAATACATTTCTTTTGAAAATTTAATTAAGTCAATTATCTCTTTATCTACTTTTACAGGTTGTTTACCAGCATTGTCGTTAATAGTCTTTATGTTGTTCAAACCTTCGTAGTTATTATACCTATCGTAGAGTTTGTGAAGTTCTAACATCCTATCATGCATTATCTTTGTATAATTTCTAAATTCATCTTCAGTTTCTGTATAACCTACAATTTGTATAACTGTATCAAATGTATCGAAAAATGTCTCTGTGTACTTTGTATAAGTTGTTTTAGTTGTGCATCCACTCAAAGTAGAGACAAAAATTGCTAAAACTAAAATATATGAAATCTTTTTGTTCACTCTATCACCCCGAATAATCATACCAAAAAAAGAGTAACTTTTCAAATTAAAAACTCCCTCATTTGAGGGAGTTTTTAATTATTTTGCGTTGTTAATCGCTTCTTCTACTACTTCCAAATAATCAGTTACATGAATTGTCACGCTTGAAACTAGATCTTCTTCAGCAGGTTTTCCTTCTTCTAATTTCATAGCTTTTATTTCATCTAAGCTCTTGCCTTTCATCCATTCTGCTAGAGCTTGGGCTTGTTCATACCATTCTTTCCCTATTGGTGATACTTTGCCCATTCCATATTCTTCTTTTAATTCATTCTTTGTCTTTAATTCAGCAGTTTTATCTATAGCAACTTTTCCATCTGCGTCAAATGGAATTACTACTTGAGCTGTGTCAATAATAGCACCAGCAACTTTTCCGTCAGCATCTAGCGCTACAGCTGATATCATAGTATCTATTTGTGCTTTTGCAGTCACTGGATTGCCATTAGCATCAGTTCCTGCACTAACTGATTTAGCAATTGATGTTTTAACTCCTAAGCCAACTTTTTCAGCTCCTGTTACATCTATAGCATTGTTCCATGCTTCTTCTACTGCTTTTAAGTATTCTCCTACGTCCATTGTTACGGATGAAGTAAGTTCAGGAACATTTGGTACTGTTGGATGCTCATCATCTCTTTTTGTAGTTTCCATTGAAACAATTTCTTCAACAGTCTTTCCTACCATCCACTCTTGTAATGCATCCATTTGTTCAAACCATTCTTTTCCTATTGACGATGCTTTAACCATTCCATAATCTGCTCCAAGATCTCTCTTAGTAGGTACTTCTGCATTTACATCACTAGTCAATTGCATATTTTCATCAAATGCTACTTTTGTTTGAGCGGTATCAATATACACGCTTACTACTTTTCCATCTGCATCAAATCCAACTGCAGCTATCATTACGTCTGCTTGGCCAACTGGATTTACAGGATTTCCATTAGCATCTGTGCCTTTATCTTTTGATTTTGCTATGGAAATTACATGTCCTAAACCTAACTTTGTAATAGTGCCGCCAGTTGTAGGTGTTTCTTCACCTGTTTCAGGTGCAGTTGGTTCTGTTGGTGTTGCAGGTTCTTCTTTTGCGCACCCAACTAAAAGCGAGATAGACAAAGCTATCATAAGTACTATTGATAATATTCTTTTCATTCTCTTCCCCCCATAATTATGTTATATTTTGTCATTATTATAGCACATAACAAATATAACATCAATACATATTGATAAATAAATATTTATCAATATGTTAATAATACAGTATGTTTACTTTGTACTTATGTTATGCTTATATTGAAGTATTTCATACAATATAGTACAGAATAACAGTGGTAAATGCATTTATAACATAAATACATGTTAAAACAAAAAAAAGTCTGCTCAAACCCTGAGGGGATTCAATCCCTTGGTACAAGCCGACTCAAAGCACTTTTCCCATTTTCTTGAAGTAAATAATGTTTGCTCAAGAATTTATAAGTTATGTCAACTAAATATCCATATAATTACAAAAATAGATATAAAAAAAGAAAATAAAGTCTGCTCAAAACTACCCCCATATGCAGCCTTCACCTCCATTTCTTGCGTGTATAATACCTCCGCAGGTGTAATCAACCTGCAGCCCATAACCACAGCAATACCTCCGTCATGGTTACACACCGCTGCTGATTCCACCCTTTTCCCTATATATTTATATACATATTTATCTCTATCTGAAGCCGTCACAAACCACACTGTATCAGTGTTTGAGCCGATGGGATAACCGCTGCGGTTTCCCCCTCCGCAACACATACCAGCCCCTGCTGTAACCACCCCGCAGGCTCCGCCACAATTACCACACCGCAACCCATACTACACCCGTCAGATTCACTGCCGAAGCCGCCTCCTGTTGAATCATAATAAAGTTTGGTGAAAATTACCCCCTTATGCAACCTACACATCCGATTCTTGCGTAATGATACACCCACAGGTGTAAATCAACCCAAAGCATATAAACCCCAACAAACTTCCTATCCCTTGCTTACACCCCTGTCTATTTCCCCCTCTGGGTCTATTACACCCACTGCCTCTTTTTTATTTATTTATTTAAATATTTTTTTGTGTGGGGGGTAGCCACAACATAAGTGGAATCCGACATTAGAAGCGTCGGATAGAGTATGTCTACAGTGGAATTTATGATGGGGCTGATTACACCTACTGGTAATTTGAAATAAACATTGCAGAAATCGTTACAAGGGGTAAAGCGAGACATATCAGAGGCTCACGAGTGCTTTTACTGTAATTCCCAGATAAAAATGATTGCAGAAAAAAATAGGGTTATATTGTCCTAAAAAATACCATTATAGCCATATGTATAAATAAAAAAAATAAAGTCTGCTCAAAGCCGTGGGGGTAAACAAGGCTATGGATTAGTTGTATGGTGTGATTACACCCACCACCTCCTCGCTTTAATCCCCTGCTATTACAGGGTTTACGCTGCTTTTGATTATTCCCCCCAATGCACGAAAATACCCCGCGTCTGTAATGCGACCTATGCCGATTACACCCACGGGGCTTTCCTTCCATTCAATCTTACTTTCCTTTAATCAATCTTTTTATACTTTCGACACTTGATTACCCCCTACGGGTCTCTTTTTATTTATTTATATGGGACGAGGAGGGTTAACCACAACATAGGTGGAATCCGACATTAGGAGCGTCGGATAGGGTATGTCTACAGTGAAATTTATGATGGGGCTGATTACACCTACGGTTATCTCTGGGGGCATAAAAAAAACCGTGAAGGTACACAGGATTTCTCCTGCACACACTTCACGGGTCTTCACCAAACTTTATTTTACTTTCTGCAGACTTTATTATCGTTCTGCAGAGTTTATTTTACATGGACAATACAATTAATTACAGGGGCATATTCTATTCAACTGTGACTGATTTAGCTAAATTTCTTGGTTTATCTACATCATTTCCCTTTAACAAAGCAGTATAATAAGAAATGAGTTGAGCTACGACAACTGAAATCAATGGCATAAATATATTGAAGCTCTCTTCTAATAATACCACCTCATCGCATATTTCTTTTAGATCTTCATTCTTCTTTCTGGTCACTCCAACTACATAAGCTCCTCTTGCTTTTACTTCCTTTATATTCGAAACCATTTTATCATAAATCAAAGACTGAGTCGCAAAAGCAATCACAGGTGTACCTTCTTCTATTAGCGCAATACTACCATGCTTTAATTCTCCAGCTGGAAAAGCTTCAGTGTGGATATATGATATTTCTTTTAGTTTTAAAGCTCCTTCTAGAGCTGTGTAATAATCCAATCCTCTTCCTAAATAAAAAACTGATTGCTTGTCTTTTATTGTCTCACTTATATTTTTAGCTTTTTCATCGCATTCTGACAGCGTTATTTCTAATTTCTCAGGTAAAGACCTCAATTCATTTAATATTTCTTCGTAACATTCTAATTCAATTGTGTTTTTAAGTCTTCCAAAATGAAGTGCCATCAAGTAAAAAGCAACTAGTTGAGTTGTATAAGCTTTTGTCGAAGCAACAGCTATCTCTGGGCCTGCCCATGTATAAAATACGTCATCTGATTCCCTTGCAATAGAGCTGCCAACTACATTCGTTATAGATAAAATTCTAGCACCCTTTTCTTTAGCGTCTTTTAGTGCTTGAAGAGTATCGGCTGTTTCTCCTGATTGACTTACGATTACAACCAATGTGTTCTCATCTATATTGTGTTCACTGTATCTGAATTCAGACGCTATATCAGATATCGTATCTACTTTTAAAAATGTTTGAAATAAATATTTCCCTATAAGTCCTGCATGATATGCTGTTCCACAAGCTACAATATATATTTTATTGATTCTATCCAAATCTTCTTTTGTGATGCTGATATTTTCTAATACTATATTGCCTTTTTCATCAATTCTTCTTTCTATGGTCTCTTTTATTGCTGAAGGTTGCTGATAAATTTCTTTAAGCATAAAATGTGCATATCCTTCTTTTGAAGCTGATTCTACATCCCAAGAGATTTCTTCTGTTCTTCTATTCACTCTGTTTCTTCCCTTGTCATATATTTCATAGCCAGATTTTGTTATTCTAATTATGTCTTTGTTATCTAAGTAGACAACTTTTTTAGTGTACCTTAAAACAGCAGGTATATCAGAAGCGACTATTGTCTCATTCTCTCCTGCTCCAAGTATTAGTGGACTTTCATTTCTAACCGCTATTATTTCATCGGGATTGTTTTCAGATACTATTGCTAATGCATATGCTCCTTTTAATCTATCTTCTGCTTTAAAAACAGCTTCCAGTAAATCGCCATTATAGAAATAATCTATCAAATGTGCAACTGCTTCAGTATCTGTATCTGAAATAAATTTATAGCCTTTCTTTTCTAATTCTTCTTTTATTTCTCTATAGTTTTCGATAATTCCATTATGTACAACAGCTATTGTACCGGTGCTATTCGTATGAGGATGAGAATTTAAATCAGATGGTATTCCATGGGTAGCCCATCTAGTATGCCCTATGCCTACATGGCCATTTATCGGATCATTTTCTAGACTCTTTTCCAAATTTGAAAGTCTGCCTGACATTTTTCTTATTCTCAATTTGCCATTTTCAATTATACCTACTCCAGCAGAATCATATCCTCTGTATTCAAGTTTTTCCAATCCATCAAGTATGACTTCCTGAGCATTTCTATTACCTACATAACCAACTATTCCACACATTTATATCCCTCCTTTTTTAGAGAAAAAATTAACGTCCCAAAAGACGTTAATCATATTTAACTAAAGAATTTACATGATAGCCTTTAAGTTTATCTCTTCCTTTCAAATCTGTTAGCTCAATGACAAATTCAAGAGCTACCACTTCCCCACCAAATGACTCGATAAGCTTTGTAGCTGCAACTACAGTGCCAGCAGTTGCTAGCAAATCATCTATAATAGCTACTCTATCTCCTTTTTTAATAGCTTCTGTCTGTATTTCCAATGCTGCTGTCCCATATTCAAGATCATAATCGTATTTTGTTGTTTCTCCTGGAAGCTTGCCAGGTTTCCTTACTGGAATAAAACCAACACCTAATCCATAGGCTACTGCAGCTCCAAATAAAAATCCTCTTGCTTCTGGTCCAACAATATAATCTATTTGTTTGTCTTTTAAGTCTTCAATCATCAGGCTAACTGTTTCATGAAAAGCATCTTTGTCTCTTGTCAATGTAGTAATGTCTTTAAAGCTTACACCTTTAATCGGAAAATCTTCAATCTCTCTGATCTTTGATTTTAAGTTCAAGTTACTTCCCCCTCGATTTTTATAGAAAGCAGTGCTTTCTGCAAATATTAGTTTACCACATTTAATATAAAAATAAAAACATTTTAGTGAATTTTATCGATTTCTGAAATCCTTCTTTTAATAGGATCAAACAGCTTCTCTTTGTCAATTCCAATCTCTTTTTTTGAGATTATATCTAAAGCGATTTTTGCTCCCATGTCCATGCCTTGACACCCTGCCAATAAAATTATATCACCTTTTTGCGCTTCGTCTATTGCTTTTTTGATAGCGTCATACAGGGTGTCGTATATTTCTAATGGGATCCCTGCATTAGTAATTTCTTCTCTAAAAACTTCTTCCTCAATTGGCTTTACTTCATCTTTTTTTGTCACATTTCCAATGCTTCTAGTAGCAATCACTTTGTCTATGCCAAGTCTATCTTTCCACGATATCAAAGCTTTAGCATTTTCCTTATTGACAGTTGGCCCTCTATTTCCCCTGATTGCATAAACTATATGGAATCTATTTTTAGGCATATCGCTTATGCTCTCTAAAGTAGAGTTGATATTTTTCAAGTTAGCAAAGTGATCATCTATTATCAGATAGTCTCCCTCATAAATAAACTCAAATCGCCTTTCCACACCTTTAAATTCTTTTAATGTTTTTAATATAACTTCTTTCTCAATACCATAAGCGAGTGCAATGCAGATACTTGCCATAGCATTTTCTATTGAATGGTATCCCGGAATATTTAATTCAACATCAAATACATCTTTGCTGATATTTGCATTTCTAAATTTAATATCTTCTTCTATATTAACTCTAAATCTTGCTCTGCCACCTACCAGTTCAATATTAACACATGAAACATCAGCTTTATTGCCGTTTATAGAGAAAGTGACTACATCAGCTTTTGTGTTGTATTTAAGCGATGCTATCATATCATAATCTACATTTAAAATCGCAACTGCTCCTTCTTTCGCGTTTTTTACTAGACTTGATTTTGCCATCCAATAATTTTTAAAACTCCCATGCTGATCAATATGCTCTCTAGCCAAATTTGCAAAAGACACTATATCATAATCCACATCATAAACTCTGTAAAGCTCCAGAGCAGAAGATGAAACTTCCATAACACATGTGTCTATGTTCTGTTTTTGCATCTCATAGAATCTCTCTTGCAAATCAAGGCTTTCTGGCGTCGTCAATTCTGCTATCTCAACTTTATCTCCTATTTTGTTCATTACACTTCCAATAAGCCCTGTTTTAATATTTGCATTCTTAAGTATGTTCTCCACTAGAAAAGATGTTGTAGTTTTTCCATTTGTTGCTGTTATTCCAATTACTTTCATCTTTTTAGTTGGAGAGTTATAGTAAATATCGCTTATCAAAGACAATGTTCTTCTTGAATTTTTAACCTTTATCTGCATAATATTTGTGTCAACAAATTCCTCCACTATTGCAGCTTTGGCGCCATTGTTCATAGCATCTTCAATGAATCTATGACCGTCAGTTATATATCCTTTTATTGCGACATATATTGAATTTTGAATTGCTTTCTTAGAATGATACACAATGGCTTGTATTTCAAAATCCTCATTGAAATTTTTTATCTCATAATGTTCTATTTGATGTACTAATTCTGAAATCAACATATCAACACCTACTCGATTATTTTATTTAATGCTTTTTTGATTAATATATAGGAATAATTAAAAGCTGGCAAGGGATCGGATATGCTCCAAATAGCAGGCGCTTTCTTCCTAAACAAGGACTTATAAACTTCTAACCTTGTGAGTTGACCATTTCTAATATAATCTCTTATAGCTAGTCTATCTTCAAAAAAATATCGGAATACATACCCTGTATCATAATCAACTACTTTTGGCGAAAGATTCTCGTTTATCATGTCTTTGTATTGTATATAAGGGAAGTTAAGTCCTGATTTGTAGAGTAAATTATTTAAATTTGTAGTTCTAGTGTTTATCTCAATTAAATAATATTTACCTGTCTTTTCATCTTTTTTGAATTCAATTTCGCCAAATCCCCTGTATCCTATTTTTTCAACAAATGGAATTCCTATATCTGCTAATTCTTTTACATATTTTTGTTCAGTATATACACTCGCTCCAAAATTAATTGGAAATTGCCTCAACTTTCTGCATGTAGTCCAATGAGTCACTTTACCTAGTTTATCAACATAAAAATCAAAAGTGTACATGTGGTCGTCAAAGCCTGGGATTATTCTTTGAACAAAAACTTCAATTTGTTTGTCTTTTGCTTTCTCTATAGAGTCTTCAAGTTCTTTTATATTGTTACAATAGAATATCTTTTTTCTAAATTCACTCACGAATTTTGGAGAATCTGTTGGTTTTACTATACATGGAAATCCTATCATTCCATTAACTTTATCTTTGAAGTCAGGATCGTTTATTTCAACAGTTTCTGGAACTAACACATCATTTTGTTGAGCTAATTTCATCAGACTTTCTTTCTTCATTACTTCTGTCCATAAGCCTTGTTTCTCCATTGGAATTAAATAATATCCTTTCAAAATGTCTAAATTTTCATCTATGAATTCAGCATATGGATCTGCAAATGGATATAAAACTGGCTTTTCTGATTCATTTTTTGCAATTTCAATAAGCTTGTTTAGATAAGCTTCTTTTTCTATCTTAAAATTAGGTGCTATTATATGTTCATTAAGATACTTTGACTTAGCTCCATATGTATCATCCTTAGTGTAATCTAGTGCAATGGTATATATTTTCTCCCTTCCTAAGCATCTAATAATGCTCAGTCCTATATAATAATTTGTTCCTAAAACTACTGCCTTATTCATTTATGATTCATCCCCTAAAAACATTTCCCAAACAAACTATGTTTGGGATAGGTCAGATAACATTTCTTTTTGAAAAAACAAAAAAACCCCCGCCATAATAAAAACATCTCCAATGCTCAATATCTTTGGCAGTGGATATGGTTTAGGAATAGTGATTATATCTGCAAGAAAAACTAATTTCGTATTTTCATCTACTCCAGTATGTATTATATCATATTCTCTTTCTTCAATCACCGTTTCTTCAATATTTAATCTTGGTGAAAAATAAACGGGCATCTTTCCGCCATTTGCCATTATAACAATAAAATTCAAAATTATACCTATTAAAAATAATCTCATATATACTTTTCTAAAATTAATCAATGAAGCAACTATCATCATGGTATAGCTTAATAAAATCATAAAATATGAATAATTACTAATAAAATACTTAATCACTGAATAATCACTACTATTTAAAAATGCTAGGAGCCCTTGTAAAAGAAAAGCGCTAATAAACAGGAAATATCCTTTAAACTCTACATTGGAAAGGTTTTTAAGTTTTCCACCTCTAAGTTTTGCAATTGCCATAGATAATAGAGAAGGTTCTAAAAACATATTACACCTGCTGATTTATCATATTTATAAAAACATCAACCAATCTCGGGTCAAACTGCGTGCCAGAGTATTTTTTCAACTCTTCTATTGCCATTTCTTTAGTCAATGCTTTCCTATAAGGTCTATCTGTAGTCATAGCGTCATAAGTATCAGCTATCATAAGAATGCTCGCTTCAATAGGTATTTCATCGCCTTTTAAGCCATCAGGATAACCTGTTCCATCGTATTTTTCATGGTGATGTCTAACTATTTTAGTTACATCTTGCAAAAAATTAACTTTTCCAATAATATCTGCGCCTATGCTAGGGTGCTTCATGATAGTTTCATATTCTTCTTTTGTCAATTTCCCTGCTTTATTTAATATTTCATCTTTAATCCCAATTTTCCCTATATCGTGAAGTATAGCCGCTGTCCTTATATTCTCAATGCTGTCAAAAGACAGATGATATTCCTTTGCTAAATTTACTGCAAGTTCTTCTACCCTGTTAGCATGTCCACTGGTATATGAATCTTTAGCCTCTACAGCTTTATTTAACGCTTCAATAGTAGATATGTATAAATTTCTCATTTCAATATACAATTTAAAAGAATATCTTGCGAGCAATAGTGGACCAAAGAAAAGTATTACCGCTCCATACCCATAGCTTAGAAAAGCTAGAGCTATTATTATTCCAATTGTACCAACAGCTAAAGCATTTGGAAACAAGCCTCTAATGTTTCCAATCCAAGTATTTATAAACGATATATTGGTAGATAACGCTAAATACCCTGACAAAATTATAGTATTTAATGTTACTCCCAACACCATAATAGCCAGAGTAGGTGTGATTGAAAACTTAGCTATTTCGCCACCCAAGCTAATATATACAATACCCATTATCCCAGATACTAATACACTTTGTACTACATTGAATAAAGTCTTATGTACTGGTAAATTAAATAAATGCACATAACCTCTGCCTTCTATTTTAGGAAATCTGAGTAAAAACCCTAACCCTGAACTAGTACAAGCCAATAATGGGCCCCCTACTATAACTGCAGCTACATTTATAGCATAGCCGACTGATACGCCAACAGCATTGTTAGGCATAGGTATCAGCAAAGATTCTACAGCGATTGACAATATCGTCCAAAACACAAATAAAGTCATATCTTCTACTCTGTAGTTTTTAAATATATATATATAAAGTCCTATTGATAGAATAGTCAACGCTGATAAGTAGATTTTTGTTTTTAAATTTAGTTTCATATAATCCTCCATATATATAAAATGCCGGCTAGAAATTTACTAGATTAGTGAAAAGTTTGCGCCTGCTGCTAAAGCAAGTGCTAAAACACTTAGCAATATAGTTGCGATCTTTTTCATCGAATATAGCCTCCTTCATAGAGTACTCTGCTTGTCCGCTAGTTAAGCATGCTATATTCGCTCCGCTATTTTTATTTTTCTTCGCTTCAATTTAGCCGGCATTTTAGGCTATTTTGTCAAGAATCTATTGATTGAATCTAAAGTAGCTTTTGCAACTGAAAGATAGTAATCGTTCTTTACCACACTCGAGCCAGACAAAATAATTTCTTGTCCATTAATCAAGCTGGAAACCAAAACTACTACTACTTGTACACTTGCAATCATTATGCTCCTTATATCTTCTACGATGAATAAATCATTAATTCCAATAGAATCTTCTACTGCCATGACCGTTGCTTCAGCAAGCATCCTCTCAATATTTCTATTTGAGTTGATACCTGTTTTTAAGGCAACGAATTCCTCATCAGCTTTAAGGATGCTTACTTTAACATTTGCCTTGTTTCCAGATGTTTCTTTAGAAATTCCGTTTAGTTTTAATCTAGGTTTTATCTTTCTAATATCTATATCATCTAACTGAGCGACACTTATTTTTCTATGGTCAATTCTATAGTCAAAATTAGCTAACAAAACTGATTCTACATCTCTTGCAATTTGTTTTGGATTTCTTGTACCATTGGAAACAATATGGATTTCTTCAATTCGACTTCCCTCTCCAATTATTATTTTACTTGAAATCACAGAATCGATTTGTTGTAAATTTTCTTCAATAACCTTATGATCCATATTATCCCCCACAATTAAGAATTTAGTGACAATTCACTATATAAAGATAATAACATTTATCTATATATTTTTCAATAAAAGATAAAAATTAAGCTCTCATTTTAAAAATGAGAACTTAGATTTGCTGATGACTTTCTTATATGAATTGTGTGAGGAACTATTATTTTCTTTATATTTCCCCCTTCAATATTTTCAAGCAATAGCTTAACAGCTTCTTCTCCTAAAGTATCGGCATGTATATCAACTGAAGTGATTGGTATCTGAAACTGTCTAGAGAGTATACTATTGTTAAAGCTTGCTACAGCTACTTCATCAGGTATTTCTATCCCTCGTTCTAATAGATATCTAACCACACCAAAAACAACTAGATCATCGGTTGCAAGTATTGCATCGGGATTTATCTTATTGTCAAATAAATACTTTGCATAAGTATATCCTGTTTTCTCATCAAAATCTCCAATGTAAATTAAATTCTCATCCACCTTATAGTTTACTTCATTAAGTGCCTTTTCATATCCTTTGATTCTATGGACAGTAGCTATCATATTTTTGTCCCCAGCTATGATAGATATCTTTTTTTTGCCTTCTTTTATCAAATGATTAGTCAATTCGTATGAAGCAGTTATATTGTCATTGTCTACATGATTAAATATTTCTCCCTCCTCTAATGGGGATCCGATCACACAAAAAGGAAAATCTATTTCTTTTAAATACTTTATCGCTTTATCGTTAACTCTGCTTGTCATCAAAATTACTCCATCAATTTTTGATGCGCTTATTAGCTTCTTCATTGAATCTATTTCATCTTCTCCGCCTTGGAATGTCGCTAATAAAACATCATAGGAATAAGCAGTAGCTCCTCTTACTATCCCTCTTAACGCTTCTTGAAAAAAGGGATTTAATAGCGTTTCCCCTGGTCTTATAGGCATAATTAGACCAATAGTATTAGATACGCTATTAGCTAAAGACCTTGCAATAGCATTAGGATAATAGCCCAGCTCTTTCATGCAGTGTTTTACCCTTTTTGCTGTTTCTTCACTGATTCTTGGGCTATTTGATATTACTCTTGATACTGTAGATGGTGAAACATTTGCCATCTTTGCAACATCTTTTATGGTAGTTCTCTTAATGCTTTGCACTCTATCTTCATCCTTTAATTAATTCTCATAGTCGTTTCTGTATCAAAAAAATGTATAGCATTTATATCGAAACCGAATTTGTGAACTTCTCCTTCATTGTATTCATAATGTCCTGGAGTAGATATGACTAAATCAGATCCATCAGACAATTTCGCATGTAATATTTTCTCTTTTCCTAGCATTTCTACAACTTCAATAGTAGCTGTAAATGTATCGCCAAATTCTCCTCCGCTTTCAAATCGCTCAGGTCTTATTCCAATTGAAACTCTTTTGCCCTCATATTTAGCTAAAGCTTTACCGTCTTCTATTGATGGAGTTAATACAATGGTTTCATTATTCGAGATAAACTTTCCGCCTTTAAATACGCCTTCTATGATATTCATTGTAGGTGAACCTATAAATTTTGCAACAAAAATATTATTGGGTTTATTATAAAATTCATCAGGTTTTCCTACTTGCTGAATTTTGCCTTTGTCTAAAAGCACAATTTTTGTAGCCATAGTCATAGCCTCTGTTTGATCATGAGTAACATATATAGATGTAGTACCCAGTTGTTTATGAATCCGTACAAGCTCAACTCTCATGTGCTCTCTTAATTTAGCATCTAAGTTTGACAATGGTTCATCCATTAAAAAAACCTTTGGATTTCTCACGATTGCCCTACCCAATGCAACTCTTTGCCTTTGGCCGCCTGAAATATCAGCAGGTTTAGCATAAAGATAATCTTCAATTTGCAATAGCTGTGCTGCCGCTCTAACTCTTTCATCAATTATCTTTTTTTGTTCCTTACGCATTGTCAATGAAAATGCCATATTGTCATATACAGTCATATGAGGATACAAAGCGTATGACTGAAACACCATGGCAATGTCCCTATCCTTAGGTGGCACAGTGTTTACTCTCCTATCGTCAAACAAAAGATCTCCTTCTGTAATGGAATTGAGCCCTGCGATCATTCTAAGCAACGTTGTCTTTCCGCAACCTGATGGACCCAATATTACACAAAAATCTTGATCATCAATCTCTAAATTTATAT
Organism: Soehngenia saccharolytica DSM 12858; assembly: GCF_059568515.1. Taxonomy (NCBI): domain Bacteria; kingdom Bacillati; phylum Bacillota; class Tissierellia; order Tissierellales; family Tissierellaceae; genus Soehngenia; species Soehngenia saccharolytica. Next base: position 65,037 of record NZ_JCANTN010000006.1, read on the forward strand.
TTTTTAAAGTGAAATCTTCTCTTCCTTCGTATTTCTTGCCTATGTTTTTAAGTTCAACTTTCATCGCATAATCCTCCTATCCTTTTACAGAGCCGCTTGTTAACCCTGATACGAGTTGTTTTTGCAAAGCTATAAAAAGTATTACTATTGGTATAGCAGTTAATAGTCCTCCTGCTGCAAAAGCGGGTTGATTCATTGTTCTAAAATCAGTTACAAGTGTATACAATCCAGCAGCTAAAGTGTACGATTTTGGACTTGTTAAAAGTACTTTAGCCAACAAATAATCCATAAAAGGTCCAATAAACGACCAAAGAGCAATTATTGTCAACATAGGTCTCGCTATAGGCATAATGATCAGCCTATATACATTGAAATTAGAACATCCATCTATTTTAGCAGCATCATCTAATTCTGTTGATACCGAATCAATATATCCTTTCAATATGAAAGTGTTTGAGGCTATTGCTCCACCAGTGTAAATAAGAATCAACATCATCTGTCTGCTAAATTGAGGAATTATAGATGAAACTATTGAATGCATAGTAAAATAAGCGGTTATTCCTGCAAATGTAGGTATTGTTTGTATCAGCATGATTGCCATTAAAGATGCGTTTCTTCCTTTAAATCTATACCTTGAATACGCGTATCCTGTAAAAGAAACCACTATTAGAGTCAGCAAAGCTGTAGTTCCTGCAATTATGAGGGTATTCTTAACCCAAGTTAAATAAAGTGTCTCCGTAAATAGATATTGAAAATGTCTAATAGAAAACTCAAAATTTGAGTTAGCCATTATATATTGTTGCTGTTTACCATTGAATGCCGACACAAACATTTGGAAAAGCGGCCACACAATAGCATAAACCCATGCGAATAATACAACATATGTTAAAAATATGCCTATTTTGCCAAATAAAGTCAGTGGAGGTTTGTCAGAAAGATATAGTTTTTCTTTGTTTTCTTTTTTTCTTGCCATTACAATCTTCCCTCCTTAAATTGCTTAGAGTTCCTAAATCCTATGAAAGTAAATATCATTAGACCCAATGATATAAACATCGTTATAGCCGCTCCAATAGCTTGGTATTGATTGTCCATTGTAAGTTTATAAATGTAGGAAATCAATATGTCGGATGAGCCAGCCAAATTTCCGTATTTAATAGGGTTGAAAGGTCCTCCTCCATTGAATAAGAATATGGCAGAGAAATTGTTGAAATTGAAGGTATACTGAGTGACAAGCAATGGTGCTGTTTGAAATAACACCAATGGCACTGTTATTCGTCTTATCTTATCCCAAGCAGTTGCCCCGTCCATGTCAGCAGCTTCATATAAATCACCTGGAATTGCTTGAAGCACCCCTGTTGTAAGGATAAAAATGTATGAGCTACCAAGCCAGCCTTGCATCAATATCAATGCAATCCTTGTCAAAGTGGGATCATTTTTTATCTCAACCCTAAGTCCAGTTGCATTTTTAATTATTTCTGTCAGCACTCCTCCAGGCGCTACCATTATGCTAAAGAACATTATAGTAATAAACGCTGGAACTGCCCAAGGAAGTAAATATATAGTTCTGAAAAATCTCTTTCCTTTTATCCTTTCATTGTTTACTAATAATGCTAGCGCAAAACCAATTAATATGGCTAAAGTTGTCGCTGCTAATGTCCATATGACAGTCCAACCCAATATTTGCCAGAAAACTTTCCCTGCAAGACCCTGCCCCATTATAATCATTTTGTAATTGCTTAATCCAATCCAAGTAAACTTTGATTGATGCTGTGGATCCATGTTGGTAAAGGACAACAAGAAAGTGGTCATTATTGGAACAAGCACAATAAATACTATAATCAATAGCGCTGGTAATGACACAATATATGGGAATCCTTCTTCTGAAATTGTCGTTTTAGTTTCGAACCAATTGCTTGGTCTGATTCCCTTGATAGCGTTTTTCTCAACTTTATGGACATCAATAAACGATATTGCATATATCCCTATAGCGATAATTGAAAGAAATAATGCAACTATTCCCTCAATCATGAATATAATCGACTTGTGAATTCTTAGTCCACCTTCTGCCAAACTTATCAGTCCTGCTATGCCCTGTCCTTGATAATTCCCATATCCTAAAGCGTATGGTATAGCTATAAGATATATGAATAGAGTGCCTATCAAAAATAATAGCATTTTAATATACTGTTTATTCAACCCTTGCCCTATCCCTGGAACTAATAGGGTTAAATAAGAGTAATAGGGTATTGTTTTTTCTATTTCAACTGGTATTTTCCTTCTAAAATCCGAAATATCGGCTTCAAGAACCTTTAACATGGTTTTTAAATCTTTCTTAAGCTCATATTTCTTGGTTTTTATAAATTCATTGTTCGAAAATTTGATTGACTCTCTTTTTTTAATTTCCAAAACATTTTTGTGTTTTCTCTTTAACTCCGTTAACGCATTTTCTTCAGCTTTTCTAGAAATTAAACCTTGTTTTCTCAAATTTTTAATTCTTAATTTTTCTTCCTTTAAAATTTCTTTCCTAGATTCTTTAAATTTTTTAAACTCTTTTCTAAAATCTTTTTCATCTAGGTTTTTCAATTCTTCTTTTTTAGCTAACGCAATGTTTAATTCATTTTGCCCTTCAACAAGAAATTCAATTATATTCGGCAAATGAATTGTATCTAAATTAGCTTTTTTATACTCAAATTCTGCTTCATAAGATAAATCGACATACTCACTATAAAAGTCCAGTTTTTTCTCGCTTTCAAATAGTCTTGTCTTAAGTTTCCTTAGTTTTCTGCTAGTCTTATCCGCTTTTAATTTATTATAATATTCTGTTCTCTTCTTCTTTAAATCATTTAAAAATTCTTTCTCTTTTTTCTCGTAGTCTTTGAGAGAAATAATATATGGATGGTTGCGCTTATTTTTCTTTATTTCTCGTCTTTGCTTTTTAAGCATACTTTTTATATTATTGTCTTTCTCATTTTTAATTTTTTCATCAAGTAGAGCTAGTTCTAAGAGATATTTGTTTTTTCTTTCATAAGTATTACCAATGTTATCGTATAATAGAACATTGTATTTACCCATTTAATCACCGCCTTCACTCATAGTCTTCTTTCAGAGCTATAAATATATATGTATAAATAATTAAAACAACATACAATGACAATATTAAAAAATAAAACAATGAATTAAAATTCCTTTGTATAGCAGTAAATGAAAGACCTGCTATTTCAAGCAAAAGAAATACGTATACCAATGTTTTATTTATGTAAAACTTTGTTAGCGTCAAGAATGTACTAATGCCCAATACTACTGGAAAAATAATTCTCAAAGCATATGATATTAAGTTGGCATTTAAATATTCAACAAAAGTGTCTTCGATAGGATATTGAGTTAAATTGTTCGATATCAGCCATTTGTTAAAAATTGTACTGTCTTTAATTGCTATCATTAATTCTATTGAAGACAGCAAAATGATAACAGAACAAAAAATAACTAGTATGTAAAAATGTTTGTTTGATAAATGCTTCATAATATCCCTCTTTATTATTTAATACTCTGGGAATAGGTTCTATTCCCAGAGTATACTAAACTAGAAATTATTCATCATAGATTTAAATGCAGCTTGCATAATTGAATAAGCTTCTTCTGCGCTAGCAGGTTTTGTTGAAGACCATGATAATATACCGTTTTTCCAAGTATCCCATACTGATCCCCATTCAGTGAATAGTGGTCTTGCAGGAGCGTTGTTATATGATTCGATTACAGCAGAAATAACTTTTTTATCTACATCTGATAAATCTGAATTCATATATTCATCCACTTTTACATTTTCCATAATCTTTCCTGTTGCTTTGAAGAAATCAACAGCAAATTCTGGGTTTAATACTTCTTCTATGAAAGCTTGTCCTAATGCCATTTTATTTGCATCGCCTTCATTTCTAGAATTTATTACCATTCCCCAGCCACCTTTCCAGTGAGCCAAAGGATAACCTGCTACTGTAACTTTGTTGATAGGCATGATGTCTAAGTCTGCACCATTTCCAGCTAGTGCAGAAAGACTTGCTGTCGACCATGGGCCTTCTAGTCTTATTGCAGTTTTGCCGCCTGTAGTAAATTCAGTATCCATATATCCCCATGCTGCATCTGCGTCCCAAAGAGGAGTGCCATTTTCATTGTGTTGTTTCCAATAGTTGTATAATGCAGTGAATACAGCTTTTTGTTGATCGTTTAGTTCGCTGAAATCTTTTGTCATGTCTGAATATAAGTTTCCAGAATCATCTTTACCTAATAGCTCAAGCCCTGCGGCATTTGTAAATGATACGCCAAACCAAGCATCAAATGCAGGAACTAACATGTCTTGATATCCTAATTCAGTAAATTCTATGTCCTTTGTCAAGTCTATGCCTAAGGTTTCAGCATTTTTAGTGTTGACAAAATTAATTAAAGTCTCAATATTCATAGGGAATGCTAAATATTCTCCGTCAATATTGAAGTTTCCGCCTAAGCCCTCATCAAAGTTTTCAAATCCGCCGATATTTTCAGCCATTTTTTTAGCATCTAAAGCTGCTAATGCTTCGTTTTGTGACAACCCATAAATTCTGTCAGCTGGTATTGCAAATACATCAGCTACATCTGGATTTGTAACATCAGTTGAATCTAAAACATCTAAGTGATCAAATGATGGAATCTCAATGAATTCAATAACTGCTTCTGGGTTTTTTTCGATAACTCTTTGAGCTGCTGCTTCATAATAAGGTTTCCAAGATGATTCAACTTGTACGCTTATTGTAGCTTTAATACCTTCATCCGGTGTGGTTGGCTCTTCTGTAGTTGGCTCATCCCCTCCATTTGAACATGCTGTAATCGATAGCGCTACTACTAACAACAATGCTAATAAAACTCTTTTCTTCATTTTTCCCCCTCCATTTTTTATGCATACGATTGCATAATATTTAAATATATAATTTAACTTCCGGGTCGTAGGTATTACGACCCATGAAGATTAAATTCTCTCTATTTGCCAAATTTCTTCAGCATATTCCGTAATAGTTCTATCTGAACTAAATTTACCCGAATTTGCGATATTTAACCATGCTTTCTTTGCAAAGCCCATTCTGTCTTTATATGCAATGTCTACTTTTTGTTGAGTTTCGCAGTAACTTTCGAAGTCCGCCAAAACAAAGTATACATCTGGTCTTTCCCAGCTAGTGCCATATATCAAAGAATTGTAAATATCTTTGTAAGCACCGGTTGTATCTGTAAAAGTGCCATCGACTAAAGTGTCTACAACTCTTTTAAGTCTAGGATTGGTTTCATAAATTTGTCTAGGATCGTAATTAGGAGCTAATCTTTGAATGTCTTCAACTCGCAGCCCAAATATGAAATTATTTTCTTCTCCAGCTTCTTCAACGATCTCTATATTTGCACCATCATAGGTTCCAATAGTAGGTGCTCCATTTAGCATTAGCTTCATGTTTCCAGTACCTGATGCTTCTTTTCCTGCTGTCGATATTTGTTCTGATATATCAGCGCTAGGCATTATTTTCTCTGCATAGGAAACTCTGTAATCTTGGACAAATACAACTTTTATCTTCCCGTTTATATTTTCATCGTTATTTACTAAATTTGCTATGTCATTTATATATTTAATTATCCCTTTTGCTCTAAAGTAACCAGGAGCAGCTTTCCCACCAAAAATAAATGTTCGTGGGTAGATATCTAGTTGAGGGTTTTCTTTTAGCCTATAATAAAGATCTAAAATATGAAAAGCATTGAGAAGTTGACGTTTGTATTCATGAATCCTCTTAACTTGCACATCGTAAATAGAATCTGGAGATATCTCAATTCCTTCAACTTTTTTGATGTATTCAGATAATTTTTCTTTTCTTATTTGCTTAATATTCAAAAATTCTTCTAAAACATTTTTATCATCTGCAAATTTTTCTAGTTCTTTTAATTTGCTTAAATCCGTTATCCAGCCATCTGAGTTCAATAAGCGTGTAATGAAATTTGATAATTCTGGATTAGCTTGCAACAACCATCTTCGCTGTGTTATCCCATTTGTCTTATTGTTGAATTTATAGGGGTATAATCTGTACCAGTCATTTAATTCTTTATTTATAAGTAAATCAGTGTGCAATTTTGCGACCCCATTGACTGATTTAGACCCATAGATCGCAAGCCACGCCATTCTTATGTTTCCATTGTGAATTATCTCATATTTATAAATTTCTTCATCTTTAATGCCTTTATTTTTAACTTCGTTTATTAACTTATCATTAATGCTTTTGATGATATCTAAAATGTTTGGCAGTAATTCTTCATAGTATTTAATTGGCCACTGTTCTAATGCTTCTGCCATTAGGGTGTGATTTGTATAGCCAAATGTCTTTTGCGCAATCTCAAAAGCTTCATCAAAAGTTATACCTTCATTTAACAAAAGTCGTATGAGTTCAGGTATAGCAACAGCTGGATGCGTGTCATTAAGCTGTATTGAATGGTATTTATAGAACTCGTGCAAATTGCCATTTTGTTTTTTGAACTTCCTCAGTAAATCTTGCAAAGAAGCAGAAACAAAGAAATACTCTTGTTTTAACCTTAATTTTTTGCCTTCTTCAAATGAATCATTTGGGTATAAAACTTTAGCAATATTCTCAGCATCATTTTTAGCTTTTACTGCTAAGTCATAGTTCTGATCATTGAATGCCTTGAAGTCAAATTCGTCTAATGATTCCGCTTTCCAAAGTCTAAGGGTATTTATCAGTTTTTTATCATAGCCAATTACTGGATAGTCATAAGGCACAGCTTTTATTATAGTGTGGTCGAAATTTACATAAACAGTCTCTTTAACTTTTCTGATTCCCCAAGGATCACCGTATTTAGTCCAATTGTCAGCGACCTCTACTTGCTCTCCATTTATAAACTTCTGTTTGAACAATCCAAAATCGTACCTTATTCCATATCCATCTAGTGGATAACCCAAGGTGGCTGCTGAATCAAGAAAACACGCGGCAAGTCTACCTAGCCCTCCATTTCCCAAAGCAGGGTCTTGTTCTGATTCTTCAATCTCAGAATAGCTTATTCCCAAGTCATTCAAGATTCTATCCACTTCATCTTTTACTTTCAAATTAATTAAGTTGTTGTCTAAAAATCTTCCAAGCAAATATTCTGATGAAAAATAATATGCTCTTTTCTTCTTTTTTGTCTTCTCAATAGATTCGTTCCAGATAGGCAAAACTGTCTCCATAAGTGCTTTTGAGAGTGCTACGTATTTTTCGCTATCATCTAGGTCTTTAAAGCCACTTCCAAAAGTTGTTATTGAATATATCTCAATTCTCTTTTTCAAATCTTCGTGATTTATCAAATTATTCCCTCCTGTAAGTCCATGTTAGTTCTTTTATGGATGCAGCTAATTCATCTGTCAGCATAGACTTATCTATTCTCCATTTCCAGTTGTTTCCTAGAGTGGCAGGCGTATTCATCCTTGCCTCTTCACCAAGATTTAGAAAATCTTGCATTTGGCATACAGCTAGATAAGCGCCGGATGACCAAACCCCTCTGATAAGTCCCCAATTATAGCCTTCTGTTTCATCAAGTTTTAGATATTTTACTGCAAATTCCTTCTCTTCTAATGGCGCTGAATCAAACCAATCTTTCACAGTCTTGTTGTCATGAGTTCCTGTATAAAAAGTCGTATTTCTAATTAAATTATGTGGTAAATTTTCACTGTCTCCAACTGGGTCAAAAGCGAATTGCAATATCTTCATGCCTGGAAATCCAGTGTCTTCTATTAGTTTTATTACTTCTTCCGTTTGATAGCCTAAGTCTTCAGCAATTATGTCAAGATCCCCAAGCTCTTCTTTTATTTTATTAAATAGCTTTATTCCGGGTCCCTTTACCCATTGGCCATTTACTGCATCAGCTGAACCGTATGGAACTTCCCAATATGATTCAAAACCTCTGAAATGGTCAATCCTTAAAGTGTCAAACAAATTGAAACTGTGTCTTATTCTATCAACCCAAAATCTATATCCATCTTCTTCCATCCTTGCCCAATCGTATATTGGATTTCCCCAAAGTTGACCTTTGCTTGTAAATGCATCAGGCGGTACACCAGCTACCGTTTTAGGTATTAGGTTCTCATCCAAATTAAAGTTATATGGATGTGCCCAAAGATCCGAACTGTCCTCTGAAACATATATTGGTAAGTCGCCAATTATTTTTATACCCTTGCTGTTGACGTATTCCTTTAATTTATGCCATTGTTTTTCAAAATAATATTGAGTGAAAATCCAAAAGTAAATCTTGTCAGCATTGCTACTCTCAAAATCAAGAACTTCCTTACTATCGAACTGTCTGTATTCTTTAGGCCAATTAAGCCATGATTGGCCATCAAATTCATCTTTCAATGACATGAATAAAGCAAACTCTCTTAACCAAAATGTATTTTTTTCATAATATGAATCCAATTCTTGTTTGATGTCATTTTTTGCTCTATCATACGCTGTCCTTAGCAACTTGTATTTCCCAATGTAAAGTTTCCCATAATCTACATAGTTGTTGTTATCGCCCAAATCTTCATTTTTAATTTCATCCATGGTCAGATAATTTAATTCAATAAATTCGCCTAAATCTATAAAATATGGATTTCCAGCAAAAGCAGAAAAACATTGATACGGACTATCTCCGAATCCAGTTACTCCTAAAGGCAATATCTGCCAATTTTTTTGTCCAGCTCTTTCCAAAAAATCTGCAAAAGCATATGCTTCCTTCCCAAAATCTCCAATTCCAAATTCACTTGGCAGAGATGAAATATGCATTAAAATCCCACTAGTTCTCTTCTTCAAGGTCTTACACCCACTTTCAATATCTTGTGCAACCGTTTGTACAATTTAGTAATAGTTTATCTTAAAATTCTTTTTTTGTAAAGAGTTTATTTAAGAATCTTCTATTGATAATATAAGATTCATATGTAGTAAGTTTAGCACATACTATGATAGTATAGCTTTATATCATCCGATTCAGATAATTTAACGAATCTCAGTTAAAAATTAAAACTGTGTCATATGACACAGTTTTAATATCTTAAAATTGCAACTATAGGTTTTTCTACAGGGAGATTCTCTTTCTCCATTACATAAACTTTTCCGCCGTTAAACAATGTCTTTAAAGCTGTGAGATCAAATAGATCTGTACTTAATCCCGTCTCCTCATTTGTAACTTCAACTTCAAATTTCTCTTCATCGAATTTACCAAATAATTGATAGTCCTCTGCAACAAACAATATTTCAATATTACCAGTGTAGCTTAACTTAACTAGCTCTTTTGCATCTTCACATACTAATTGTGGATTTGCATTTTTTAATTCTAAAAATTTATTCTTGTCTTCATTTATCTTCGCTTCAATTAATTTAGAGTGTATTTCTAGAGCTTTTTCATGAATTTCTTTTGTTTGAACTCCTACAGGGCTTCCTTTAATGTATTCATTTAATATATTTTTGTATGAGCTAACTTCTTTATACATTGAATATATATATTCAACACTGTATATAATCAAAGGTTTCTTTGTATCTTCGATCAATTTGCATACTTCTTTATCAATATTTCTCAAAAAATTTGATATCTCAATTTTCTCAGTCTTGCTTAACTCATGAAGGCTGTGCATTCTCCCTCCAAAGCCTCCTCTTGCAGCTCCCTTTGGACTAGTAGCTTCTTGATGAAGCTCATTTCCCGGTACAAAGTTTTTAACAATTTCATCAATTTTAGGAGAATCTATTTTGTTGATTTCAAATGGAGTAGCTTCATACAAATTAACTTCTTCTTGACTAAGCGTCAAGATATAAAAATCTGTTAATTGTGTGAAATACTTTAATAGCGGTCTGATGTAAAACCTATTCGACACAATCGACAGTTCTTTAAATTTTACAGGGAGTGTGAAATAAGTAAAAAAGTCATCAGAAATAAATATTGCCAGACCGTCTTCTTGATGTTGCCAAAAAATAGTTTCGTCAACAAGCCTATAAGCAGGTTTTAGTAAATTATCTATGTCTCTCTTTATATATCCTAAATTTGATAGTTTTTCTTCAACCTCGTTAAGTCTATTTTTCAAAATAATTCTATTTTGGTTGACTTCGATGCCAGCTCTAAAAGTAGGCATATAAATGGATATCAATGTCTTACCCTCAAAATTGGATAAATTAATGATTGTATTAAGTTCTAGCTTTTTCATCAGCATCTCCCCCTTATTGTTTTGTAGTAAAAATCAAATGTCTTATATAATAATTACCACTTTTCATCGATTATAAACACCTATAATAAATATTGAACAAGAATGATAAATATGTTAGAATAACCCCATAGGGGTATAGGAGGTGTGGTATGAAAGAAAAATTAATGAGCATATTATCAATATTTACTGGGCTTTTTGCATCTCTTTGCTGAAGTGGGACGCTAATTTTAGCCACCCTAGGTCTAGGGTCAGTCGGAAGTGCATATTTCGCTAATTTAACTAAATTTAAACCATTATTTGTATTGTTAACAGGATTGTTAATTTATAAAGGTTATATTTCATTAGAAAAAAAGAATGCATCGAAATCTACTAAGTTATTCTTTTATATATCATCAAGCTTAGCGATTCTAATGCTATATCTTCCAACTATTATAACTTTTTTAAATTAATCTTCTAGTTTTCTGTATAATGTTGCCAAACTTATGTCTAGCCTCTTGGCTAGATTTTTCTTTTCTTCGACACTATCCCCAATGAGTAGCATTTCTTTTTTTAAAAACTCTTTCTCGTATTCGCTAACTATTTGCTTTAAAGTTTTATCGCTTGCGAAATTATCTCTTTTTGAACTTATTTTCTTTAAAATCATATTCTCGTCTATCGTCTCGCCATTCTCGAATATAACACAGTATTCTATTATATTTTTTAACTCGCGAACATTCCCCGGGAATGGATAATCTAAAAGCAATTTTTCTGCTTTTACTGTAAATCCCTTTATATTTTTTGAATATGCTTTATTAAAATTATCTAAAAAATATCTCGCTAACAAAAGAACATCATATCCTCTTTCTCTAAGCGGAGGTATGTTTATCTGAATTATGTTTAGCCTATAGAAAAGATCTTCTCTAAACTCTTTCTTTTCTACTAGCAGTGATAAGTTCTTGTTTGTAGCGGCAATGATTCTAGGATTTGCTTTTATAACATTTGAAGAACCTATTCTCCTTATCTCTTTTTCCTCTAAAGCTCTCAATAACTTAACTTGAGTAGAGTACTTCAATTCACTTATCTCATCGAGTAAAAGCGTTCCATTTGTAGATACTTCAAAAATCCCTTTCTTGCCACTAGACAGTGCTCCTGTAAATGAACCTTTTTCATATCCAAACAATTCACTCTCAATTAAATTTTCGGAGATAGCTCCACAATTTATAGCCATATACATCTCTTTAGATCTATTACTTGAAAAATGTATAGCTTTAGCAAATACTTCTTTCCCGGTGCCAGTTTCTCCATAAATCAACACTGGCACATCTACCTTTGCGCTTTCAACAGCTTGGAGTCTAGCTTGTCTTATAGCTTCGCTTTCTCCAACTATATCATCAAAAGTGGTGAACTCTCTATCTCTATTTGACTTCATAATTGAGTCTTTCATCTTTTTGAAGTCTTTAAACACTAAAACATGCCCTTTTCTTTCACTGCTAAAATAAAATGTATTAATCTGAACCATATAATCATTTCCATTTATGTATACAGGACCTAGGTCACCACAAAAACCATCTTTGAGCTTATTTAATATTTTATCAGGTAAAATATCTGAAAGGATGTTGGTTGACTGCTTGTTTAGATCAAATCTCTTAATTACATAATCATTCGCACTTTGGATATTCAGATGGTTATCAGCGACAACAATTCCTTCATTTATTGAGTTGATTAGAGTTTTAAACTCTAAATATCTATATTCTAACAGTTCAGCATAATCTCTTCTTTTTAAGATTTCTTCAATAATATCTCTAATCCTAATTTCTAAATTATAGAACCTGTTCTTGTTTTTAACAAAACTTTCCTTTGTCTTTTCATCAAATGCACAAAGCCCAATAACTCCAATTATCCTATTGTCGTATTTAATAGGCAGACACATCTCTACTAATTCGCTGCATTTATATAGATTTTCACATTCTATACAAAACTCGTTTACTCTAGGATCATCTATAAAATAGGTTTCTGCCGTCTTTAAACATTTATGAAACAACGAATTCACTGGAGCTTTTTCTCCTATAGTATTTGCCAACACTCCAGTAGCTGCTACCCTATATAATTCATCGTCAACTATTGCCATATCCACATTAGTTACATCGTGTAACGACTCAATTATTTCTTGAAGCTCCGATTTAATATCATACAAAAGCGTCATATAATCACCTACTATCATTTATAATAGCAGATTATCATTTTTGAGAAATTTAAGCAATATCATTCCCTGAAAATAACGTATCCATCTTTAACTTCATCTACAATCACAAGTGATTCTAAATTAAAGCCTTTTTTTCTAATATTTTCTCCACCTTCTTGAAATCCTTTTTCTATAACTATGCCAATTCCTTCTACTTCTGCATTAGCTTGGAAAACAATGTCAATAAGTCCTTCTAACGCCTTCCCATTTGCTAAAAAATCATCGATAATCAATACTCTGTCATTTTCATTTAAAAATTTTTTTGCGACTCGTACTGTGTATGTCTCATTTTTTGTATATGAATATACTTTGCTCTCATATGTATTGTCATCTAAATTGGTCGATAAAGTCTTTTTTGCAAACAATACGTTAACATCAAAGTATTGCGCTGCAATAGCGGCTATTGCAATACCAGAAGCTTCTATTGTCAATATCTTGGTGATATTTTTATCTTTAAATCTTTCATAAAATTCTCTACCTATTTCATTTAATAACTTTATATCTAACTGATGATTTAAGAATGAATCGACCATAATTATATTATTGTCTTTAATTATCCCATCTTTTATTATTCTCTCTTTTAACAATTGCATCCGATCTCCTCCATTTAATTTTATTATATACTAATACAATTCAATGTAATAATCAACTTAAAAAACAAGTGTTTTTTTCTCATATTTGAGAATTAATTCTTAATTTTTATAATGATTTAATACAAGTATTTCTCAAAATCGTCTAACAAGACGTTGTAGACCTAGTAACCGGAAATAAATTTGGCATGGTTCTTGCAACATAAATATATGGAGGGGATATACTTGGAAGAAAAATTATTATCTATTCTAAAAAATCAAGTAGTAAAAGCCTTGGGTTGCACAGAACCGGCAGCAGTGGCTTTGGCTGTAGCAAGAGCAAGAGAGATACTTAACGAGGAAATAGAAAATTTAGAGGTTTATGTGAATGCCAATGTTCTAAAAAACGGCATGTGTGTGGGAATACCTTATACTAATGAAAAAGGCCTTGTCATGGCTTGTGCTATCGCAATGATTCAAGGCAAATCTTCCGACGGACTCGAAGTCCTAAATAATGTGGATGAAAGTACTTTACAACTAGCTAAGAACAATATATCAGAAGACAAAATTAAATTGAAAGTGGATTTTGAAAAAGATTTTTTCTATATAGATGTAAGAGCATATTCAAAAGATAATTATTCGCAGGTAATCATCAGAGAAAATCACACAAACATTTGCTATGAATCCTTAAATGACAATATTATTAAGAATGAAACTAGCTCAGAAAACAAAATAGATTTAAAATATGAAATAAAAAATTATGATATAGATGATTTAGTACATTTCTCAAGGACTGTAGATATTGATAAAATAAATTTCATAAAAGAAGGAATAGATATAAATTTGAATTTAGCTCAAATCGGAGCGACAAAAGATCTAGGTATCGCATTGTCAAAAGTGTATATGAAAGATATCGATGATGTTTATAAAAAAGCAAAGGCTCTTACTGTGTGTGCATCTGAAGCAAGGATGTCTGGTTATCCGCTATCGGTAATGAGTTCAGCAGGGAGTGGCAATCATGGCTTAGTAGCCATTATTCCGTTAGCTGTAATCGGAGAGGGACATGAAAAGAGTGAAGAAGAAATAATTCGTGCTGTGACTTTAAGCCACTTAGTTACAATTTATGTCAAATCACATATTGGCACTCTGACTCCAATTTGTGGTTGTTCTGTGGCATCCGGTGTAGGCTTAAGTGCAGGGCTTACAATGCTTGAAAATGGAAATGACAAAGAAATAAAAGCTAGCATAAACAATACACTAGCTGGTATCTCTGGCATGTTCTGCGATGGTGCTAAAGAAGGTTGTGCATATAAACTGTCAATATCAGTTACAGCAGCTATTGAAGCTTCTAATTTAGCAAGAGCAGGAGTAACGATTCCTTATGACAATGGAATACTCGGAAAAACTGCTGAAAAGTCAATTGAAAATCTTCATAAAGTAATATCAAACGGCATGAAAAATGTAGATAGAGAAATTCTAGAAATAATGCTTGAAAAACTCAATTAATTCGTGCTTTCTATCTCGAGGAGGGCTTTCTTAATATCCAGTCCTCCTTTATATCCAACTAATGAGTTGTCTAAGCCTATTACTCTATGGCAAGGTACAATAATTGGAATTGGGTTTTTATTATTTGCACCTCCAACAGCTCTACATGCTTTTTCATTTCCTAAACTCTTTGCAATTTCTTTATATGTCTTAGTTTTTCCATATGGAATTTTAAGCAATTCATTCCATACTTTTACTTGAAATTCAGTTCCGTACAATTCAATAGGCACAGAGAATATTTTTCTATCACCAGCTAAATATTCTTCTATTTCTGTTATTCCCATCTTTATAATCGGCGTCATCGCCACTTGATACTCTTTATCCATATCTTTTTCATTGAACTCAATTCTAACTATCTTGTTATTTATTTCATAAATATTTAAATTCGCAATTTTACTTTCAAATGAAAAAGCATATTTAAGCATTTTAATTTGCTCTCCTTTTAATGTTTTTATATCTTTCTATATTCTCTTCAGTTAAAAATTCATATGCATCATTGATTTCTTGAAACCTTCTAGTTGCATCTGGAGCTTTATTTAAATCAGGATGATATTCTTTGGCTTTTTTCCTATATGCTAATTTTACTTGGTAAATGTCAGTATCTGGTGATACTCCTAGTAATTCACAGCTTTTTTCGTATTTACTTATAAACTCAGATGCTGGATTACTATAAGGAGACTGGTTGTACCGTCCATTTTCACTTTGGTAATAGCCTTGATAACCCCTGTTGTAGTTTTGGTATTCTTGCCACTGTCTAAATCTTTGTTCCCATTCTTCTTTTTCTCTTCTTTGTCTTTCTTCTCTCTCTTTTCTTTCCTTTTCTTCTTCCATCTTCCTGTATTTTCTGCTATATTCATTAAATGATCTATATTCAGCTTTTTCTTCAGTCAAATATTTGCTTAAGTCAAATAAATATTCAGTAGTTATATATTTTAAATATTTTAGGTATGAAATAAATTTCTTCCCCAATATAGGTATTACAATAAAAAGAAATAGCAAAATTACTGTTATTGGGTTAAATAAAAGCGCTATGCCTATAGGAGAAAACAAAAGAAATATTACTAATATTCCACCCATTGCAATCAGCGTCAACAGAATTTTACCCAAGCCTACAACCAAATCCACCACTGTTTCAAATATCCAAATTAGTCCATCAAAAATAAATGAAATAGCTTTGGCTAAACCATAT
The DNA here is from genome assembly GCF_059568515.1 of Soehngenia saccharolytica DSM 12858. NCBI lineage: Bacteria > Bacillati > Bacillota > Tissierellia > Tissierellales > Tissierellaceae > Soehngenia > Soehngenia saccharolytica. The sequence continues at coordinate 80,780 of NZ_JCANTN010000006.1, forward strand.
ACACATTTTCCTGCTATATTTTTTAAAATGCTCATCATAATCCCCTTTAAATTCAATTAAATTATACTAACCATACTAACCTAATGCTGCTAAAAATACAACTAAAAAAATAAAGGCTCTGAATTTATTCAGAACCTCTTGGAAATAAGTAATTCATGATATCTTTCCTTGATATTATACCCACTAATTCTTTATTATCATTTAAAACCGGAAGTCTTTTTATCTTTTTTTCAACCATCAATGTAGCTGCCTCTTCAACAGTTGCATTTTCATTTATTGTTATTACTTCATCTGTCATAACGTCTTGAACGAAAATCCCCAAATCTTTCTTTAATTCCTCAAAAAATTTCTTGGGAGTGTCTAAATAAATCAATCCACCTAAAATCTCTATAGCTTTAGGCCCTTTGATGTTTGTACCTCTTCTAATTAGATCTCCTTCTGTTACAATACCCTTTAAGTTTCCATCATCATCTACAACAGGTGCTCCACTTAAATTCTTATCCGTTAAAAGCTTAGCACATGTTTCAACTGTATCATCTACTTTGACAGTGTAGACTTCTTTTGTCATTATGTCTTTTACTAGCATAAAACCACCCCCAGTTTTAGATAATTTCAACACCCATTTTTTTGAGCTCTTCTATATTTTTCATATGCTCTTTCTCATCTACATATCCCAAGCCGTTCAATAATAATTTTACTTTTCTCCCACTTTTTATTAAGTCAAGTACTGTTTCTCTTACACAAAATTCACTGGCTATTCCGCAGACTATGACCTCATCAGATAACACTTTATTTAAAACATACTGATCTTTATTCTTTGCATTAAATGCCGAGTATTCCTCAATATCATCATCCATTCCTTTGTAGAACATGTTTTTTTCATTTGGCCTATTCTTTATATCCAAAACTTTTTCATAAAATACATCATCAAATTTAGATCCTTTTTGGTTTTGTACACAATGCACGGGCCAGATTCCTCCATTGATTTTAAAGCTTTTGTTGCTCTCATTATGCCAGTCAAGCGAGTAAAATACATTTAAATCATGGGAATTTATAAAATTTACAATATTTCTTACTGCCTCATTTGCATGTCCACATGCTAGGCTGCCCTCAATAAAGTCATATTGGCAGTCAATAACCAGTAAATCTTTTTTCATCAAATTCACCTCTAATAATTTTCTCTCTTGCCAAATTCTGCAGATTCAACCCACTCCTCTGCTTTTCTTAAAAGTTCAACTATATTGTTAAATATTCTATAATGATTTTCTTCTTGTTTAATTAAATAGTCAAGCAATACTTTCTCTTCTTCTTCGCTAGCTTCCTGTTTCATCTTCTGATACAGCTTTATGCTTTCTTCTTCTTTTTGCAGAGCTAGTCTGTAAACGTCTATTTGCTTTGTCTCTGTTTCAGTTTCCACATTAAAATCATTTTCGTTTTTAAAAATGTTCTCATAATCCAGCTCGGATTCCGCTTCAGGAATAGTATAATCAAGTTTTTTAGAAAAATTCTCTAGAAGTTCTCTATGCTTTCTTTCTTCATTTGCTAGTAGTTTAAATACTCTTTCGATTTCTCTCCCGCTATTTTTATCTGCTTGTTCAAGGTAAAACATTTCTCCATCATTTTCTAATTGAATTGCCATATCTAAATAGTTCATAATCAAACCTCCTAAAGTTTATATCATTTATATAAATTTTTATACCCAATAATTTATCAATAACCCATAGATAATAATACTATTTTAGTAAATTGCTTTATATGATATATTATATTTATGATTAAAATACGAGGTGCTAAATATGAAATTCAATTTAAAGAGATTTATATATATAAATGTAGGATTGCTCATCATGACCATTGGCTTGTATTTCTTCCTTATGCCTTCAAATCTAGCAGTTGGTGGTGCAACAGGTTTAGCAATGATACTAAACTATTTAATCCCGTCGATACCAATGGGTATTATATTGGCAGCCCTAAATGTTATATTGTTCATCATTGCATTTATAGCCGTAGGAAAGGATTTCGGAGGATATACGATCTATTCTTCATTTGCTTTCTCAGCAATGATCGCTATATTTGAATACATCATCCCTATGAAGGGACCTTTTACAGATGATTTGTTCATTAATTTAATTTTTGGAATACTGATTTCTGGTGTTGGAATGGGAATTGTGTTTAATGAAGATGCATCTACTGGCGGTACGGATATCATTGCAAAAATAATAAATAAATACACCGGCATTGCCATGGGTAAATCTCTTTTGATTTCAGATTTCTTGATAGTTCTATTTGCAAGTTTTGTATATGGTGCCAGATTAGGAATGTATGCACTATTAGGTATAATAATCAACTCATTTGTTATAGATAAAATAATCTCTGGTTTCAATGTAAAAATGAACATGATGATAATATCAAAAGAGCTAGATAATATCAATGACTTTATACTAAATGAAATAGGCAGAGGCACGACAATTTATATCGCTATAGGCGGATATTCAAAGGAAGAAAGAAGAATAATAAACACAATAGTTTCAAGGAGCGAATATGTTAGAATAAGAGATTATATTAGAAGTGTAGACAATAAGGCATTCATCTCGGTTTCACATATTACAGAAGTCGAAGGTGAAGGATTTACATATAATTAGAGGTGAAATATGAGAAATATAAAGATGGTTTTGGAATACGATGGTAGTAAATATCAGGGTTGGCAAAAATTAGGCAATACAGAAAACACAATTCAAGAGAAAATTGAAAAAACTATAAAAATGATAATAAACGAAGATATAACTTTAATTGGTTCAGGCAGAACAGATGCTGGAGTTCATGCAAAGGGGCAAGTAGCTAATTTCAAAACAAATAGTGAAATTGAACTTAATGATTTTCTATACTATTTGAATGTTTATTTACCTAAAGATATAAGAGTAAAAGATATGAGAGAAGCATCAGAAAGATTTCATGCTAGATACAACGTAAAGAAAAAATATTATGTCTATTATGTTTATAACGACACTTTTCAATCTCCTTTTTATAGAAAGTACAGTTATCATGTGCCAGAAAAATTAAATGTAGAAAATATGAATGAAGCTAGTAAACTACTGATTGGCACTCATGATTTCAGAGCTTTTACCTCTGTTAAAAGCAAGAAAAAATCTACCATTAAGACTATTGAATCGATAAAAATAAATAACAGCACTCCTATAATATCAATTGAATACACTGCAGATGGATTTCTATATAATATGGTCAGAATACTAACTGGAACTCTTATCGAAATTGGAAAAGGCGCTAGAGACATAAATAGTATATATTCTCTATTTGACTCAAAAAACAGAGCCGATGCTGGTTTTACAGCTCCGGCTCATGGTTTATTTCTAGAAAAAGTAATATATTAAGCTATTCTATAGTAACGGTTTCATCTTTTAACTTTTTTCTATATTCGATAATGTACTTTCCTATTGTAATTAGGATTGCCATAAGAGGAACTCCTCCTACCATTCCCACTATCCCAAAAGCTGATCCGAAAAATAAAACTGAAAACATCACAAGTAGAGGGTGAAGTCCAACAGAATGTGACATTATCTGTGGCGATATCAAATCACCTTCTCCTTGTTGAATGACAACAATAGCAACCGCCATCCATAAAGCTCTAGCAGGACTTATCATAAGTGCCAATACAACTGGTAATATCCCTCCTATCCATGGTCCAAAGTAAGGGATGATGTTTGTTATTCCCGCTTGTATTCCTATGGTAATCGCATATGGAACTCTAAGTATAGCAGCAGCAATGCCTGTCAATACTCCGATAATAAGAGCTATTATTAGTTGTCCTCTGATAAAACCGCTGAGTATCCTATTTATATCATTTCCAAGTTTATAAAAAGTCGGTTTTATCTTAGCAGGTATCAGATTTGACGCTAAACTTAGTATTTTATCTTTCTCTTTGAGATAATAAAAAGTAATTATCGGTGTCATCAGCAGATCCAATAAAGTTGCAGTAGATGCAACTAAAAATGATACGATATTTTCTAAACTAGACTGGATGTATTTTGAGATGTTGTCTAATTGCTTATCTAAGTTTATATACTCTTCCAATTTTTCTACAATAACTCCAAAATTACCCGACCTCAGATCATTAAACCAGTCTTGGATAAATTCTACTATGTTAGGTATATCCTTAATAAAATTGGTTAAATCATTTACCGCTTTAGGAATAACTAAGGCAAAAAATAATGATAAAAGTATCAGTATTATAGCAAAAACGATTAAAACTGCCCATTTCCTTTTTATTTTTTTCTTCTCGAGAAAATTCACAAGTGGATTTAATATATAGGCTAAAACTAAAGCATATATAAAAGGGCTAATTACTTTAGAAAAATGATCCCAGAAACCAAAAAATGCTATCAAGGAAATTATAATCAACACTATATCCAATATCCATATTTTTTTTATCTTTATAGCTTTCATCTAAGCTTCATCTCCTTCTGAAATTTTTTATTCAGATAATAGTAGTTTATCATTAGATAAATCATATTTCAATCAATACTACTTGTAGAATAAATGCAAAAATGCTAATATTAATGAAGAGTAAATTTATCACTTCATTAATGAAGTGATATTTAATTTAAATGAGGGATGTAGATGAAAAAAAGAGTTATACTAGGTATGAGCGGAGGAGTTGATTCTTCGGTTTCTGCTTTACTACTTAAAAATCAAGGTTATGAAGTAATTGGATTGTTTATGAAAAATTGGGACGAAAAAGATGAAGATGGTGTATGCACTGCAACTCAAGATGCAGAAGATGCAATGAGAGTAGCATTTGATCTAGGCATACCATGCTATACGATAAATTTTGAAAAAGAATATTGGGATAGAGTTTTTAGCTATTTTCTTGATGAATACAACAAAGGAAGAACACCAAATCCAGATGTGATGTGCAATCAAGAGATAAAATTCAATGCATTTCTAGATTATGCTTTAAACCTTGATGCTGACTATATCGCTATGGGTCATTATGCGAGAGTTAAAGAAGAAAATGGAGAGTATTTCTTATTAAGAGGCGTTGATAAAAATAAAGACCAATCCTATTTTTTGTCTCGAATTGGTCAGAAAGCACTATCTAAAACAATCTTTCCAATAGGAGAGTTAACTAAAGAAGAAGTGCGAAAAATAGCAGAAGAAGCAAATCTCTACACTGCAAAAAAGAAAGATTCAACTGGGATATGTTTTATTGGAGAAAGAGATTTTGATAAATTTTTAGATAAATATCTCCTCGCAACTCCCGGGGATATAATAGATGTTGACGGAGGCAAGATTGGCGAACACACTGGCCTAATTCACTATACAATAGGTCAAAGAAAAGGCATAGGAATAGGTGGAATAAAAAGCGGAGAGCCATGGTTTGTAGTTGGCAAAGATTTGAAAAAAAATATACTGTATGTAGCTCAAGGAGAAGAGCATAAAGCGCTTTATTCTGTGGCATTGTTCGGAGAAGAACCCAAATGGATAAGCGAAAAAGAACCTGAATTTCCATTGCATTGCACTGCTAAATTTAGATATAGGCAAAAAGATATACCAGTTGTGGTAGAAAAATCCGATGATATGCTATATGTAAAATTTGAATATCCAGTAAAAGCAATAACTCCAGGACAGGTTGCTGTATTCTACGATGGAGAAATATGTCTTGGAAGTGCGATTATAAATAAAGCTATACCATTGGATGAAAAATATGATTTAAAATCGGGTAGGAGATAAATAATTAATTTATTTATCGACCTCCCACACCGCCGTACGTACCGTCCGGTATACGGCGGTTTCATAGTTTACACTCTAACTTCTACTTAAATACCCTTGTTTTTCAAACCTAGCATTGGTTAGGGTTGTTGTAAGAATCCAGCTCTTTGATGTATGCCAGTAACTTTTTCTTGTATTTGCCCATTCCCATGCTTTCCCTTTGGCTATTCCTAACTTCTGAAGATTTTCATATTTTGTTTTAACCTTCTTCCATCTTTTCCACGTTATCATACGGATTCTTCTTCTTAACCACTTGTCTACGGTTTGCATAATAGATTTCATGTCTGCTAATTTAAAGTATTGTACCCATCCTCTGATTGTTTGATTAAGTTTTGTTTTCCTTTCTTCTATGCTCATTCCATTACTTCTAC